>JAGWSB010000132.1 GCA_028876375.1 Chloroflexota bacterium
AGCGCCTCGACGAGGCGCGGCGCCGCGTCGACCGCGGCGTCGCGCGGGTGGTCCCGGCCCGGCGGCAGCGCGCGCTCGCCGCGCGGAGGCGGCTCGACGCGCTCTCGCCCCTGGCCGTGCTGGGGCGCGGATACGCGCTCGTCGAGGGCGCGGACGGGCGGGTGCGCGCGGACGCCGAGCACTTGGCGGTCGGCGAGGACGTTCATCTTCGGATGCGCGACGGCCGAGCGTCCGCCAGAGTGACGGCCAAAGAGGTGAAGTGAAGTGCCGGAGCCCACGGAGCGGCCGATCGAGGCCGCGCTCGAGCGCCTCGAAGCGATCGCCGACAAGCTCGAGGACCCCGCGCTCGACCTCGACGAGGCCGTCCGCCTGTACGAGGAGGGGCTGCGGCTCTACGGCGAGTGCGCCAAGCGCCTCGACGCGACCGACCTGCGCATCACCCAGCTCGCCGAGGCGCTCGCGAAGCAGGCCTCACAGCGCCCGCCCGAGCGGTAGAGAAGGTGTAACGGCCTCATAACCTCGCCGATACGCGCTCGTTAGACGGTCCTGACGAACGCACGCCGCGTGTCCGCGGCGGGAGGGGGAAGGGATGAGGCTCGTCTCTTCGGTCGCCGTCGCGGCCGTTCTCGCTGGCGCGCTCCTCGGCGCGATCGCGCGGCCCGCCAGCGCCGCGACCCTCGACACCTTCGAATCCGATCTGGTCGCCCAGGTGAACGCTTTCCGCGCGGAGAAGGGCCTGCCGACGCTCGTCGTCTCCGACACGCTCACGGCGTCCGCCAAGTGGATGGCCGTCGACATGGCGACGGAGAACTACTTCTCGCACACGTCGCTCGACGGACGCACGCCGACGCAGCGGATGGCGGACGCGGGCTATCCCGCGTCCCAGACGTGGACGGGCGAGGATCTCGCCGCCGGATACACGACCGCGTCGGCCGTCCTCGCCGGGTGGATCAACAGCCCGGCGCACTACGCCGTCCTCGTCAACCCCGTGTACCGCGCGATCGGCGTCGGCCGCGGCTACTCCGCGACGTCGCAGTACCAGTGGTACTGGGCCGCGGACTTCGGCGGGATCGTCGACAGCGGCAGCGCGACCGTGCAGAGCTCCGTTCCGAGCGATCCCGGCTTCCACGACGCCTGGGTGGGCCAGAGCCCCGACCCGACGCTGGCGCCCGGAGGGGTGACGACGCTCGTCGTCGCCCTGCGCAACACCGGCTACCGCGGGTGGTACGAGGGCGTCGCCGGACAGTCGGCGTCCTTGGGGACGAGCGCGCCGACCGACGTCGCGCGCCCCGATCTCGCCTACGGCTGGCCCTCCTTGGACCGGATCACGGGCGCGACGACCTCGTACGTCGGACCCGGCGAGGTCGGCTGGTTCGCGTTCCAGGTCCGCGCCCCCGCGACGCCGGGCCAGTACCGTCTGGACGTGCGCGGCGTCGTCGACGGCACGACGTGGCTCGAGGATCAGGGGATCTACTTCACCATCGTCGTGCAGTGAAGCACCCGCGCGGTCGCCTGATGAGGTAGCTGCGGGAGGATCCGCGGTCGCGGGCGGTGCTCGAGGACCGCGTCGCCTACGCCGACCGCACCCGTCGGAGGAACGGCTCGATGGCCTCCAGGAAGGGCTCGGGGCGAAGGCCGTGGATGCGGTGGCCGACGCCGGGGAAGCGGACGACCTTCGCGTCGGGAAGCGGCGCCGCGACGCGCTCCGCTTCGCCGGATGCGAGAGCGCTGTCGGTGCCCGCGGCGAGGACGAGCGTCGGCGCGCGGACGGCCGCGGGCGCCGCGGCGATCTCCGCGGCGCCGGCGGGATCCGGCGTGAGGATCTGGTCGACGAACGCGGGATCGACGTCGCGGTAGTACATCGCGAGCCGCTCCGCCGAGTAGAAGCCGCGCACCTCGCCGACGGTCCGTTCGCCCCGCGGGCCGCGCTCGGCGAGCGGAAGGCCGCCGACGGCGCGCGCGAACGCGGCAGGGTCTTCGCGGCGCTCGAGCGCCGCGCGCAGGCGGGTGAAGGCCTCGCGGTGCCACTGCGTGTCGCGGTAGAGCGAGAGCCACGGGTCGACGAGGACGAGCCCCCTCACCAGCGCGGGGTCGCGCGCGGCGACGACGAGGGCCGTCGCGCCCCCCAGCGAGTGGCCGATGACGATCGCCGGCGCGCGCACGACCTCGCGCAGCACGCGGAGCGCGTCGCCGACGAGGTCGTCGAGGGCGTAGCCCGCGGCGCGGCCGCTCTTGCCGTGGCCGCGCGCGTCGTACGCGACGACGCGGTAGCGCGTCGCGAGACGCGGGAAGACGTTCTCCCAATCCTCCGAGCGCAGGGTCGCGCCATGCAGCAGGAGGACCGGCGCCTCGCCGGCGACGCCGCCGCCGGAGTCGTAGTAGGCGATCTTCGGATCGCCTTTGAGGGTGCGTGAGCGCGGAAGACGCTTGGGCATCGCGCGCAGTCTCGCACCACGGCCACGCGCGTGCGCTCGCTATCCTCGCCGCATGGGCGAGCATCTGCGCCTCGATCAGCTCCTCGTGCGGCGCGGCCTCGCGCCGAGCCGCGAGCGCGCGCAGGCGCTCATCCTCGCGGGCGAGGTGCGCATCGACGGGCGGCGCGCGGAGCGTGCCGCCGCCGCGGTCG
>JAGWSB010000078.1 GCA_028876375.1 Chloroflexota bacterium
GCCGCGGCCGGGCGCCGATCACGTGGACGACGACGGCGCTAGTTAGCGGGACGCCACGCGAACACGACGCGCGTGATCAGGTCGTCCTCGGTCTCGAACGTCCACGTCGTGTAGTTCGCGAACTGCCCCGGAGCGCGCGTCAGACCTGCCAGCACGACGGTCTTCCCCATCACCTTCTCGTCGCGGACTATCCGCTGGAACGGCGGGGCCATCCGCATGAGCTGGCGGGCGCCGTCCTTGCCCTTCAGCTCGTTGTCGGCGCCCGGCAGCTCGATGACGACGCTGTCCGCGCACACCGCCGCGGCGCGCTCCGGGTCCTTGGCGGCGAGCGCGCCCATGAACGTCTTCGCCGCGTCGAGCGGCGTCACGCCGCCGGGCGCCGGCAGAGCGAGCGGCCGAGCGACGACAGCGCGATCGAGGGCGAGAGGACGTCCACCCCTGGATGATCGCATAACGCGGTGAGATGATCACCGGATGCGGCGCCGCCTCCTCCCATACGCCATCGTCGCCGCCCTCGTCGTCGTCGCGTCCTCGGCCGCGCTCTTCGCGACCGTTCGCCCGACCGCCGACAGCGGTCCATCGGCGACGGTCGCGCCCGAAGCGAGCGCGACGCACGCCGCGCCCGAGCTGTCGCGGACGGCACGTCTCGCGTACTGGCGCGACAAGCGGCTCTGGGTGTCGGACCTCGACGGGTCGCTGCGCTACCCGATCGCGTCGATCGACGACGTCCGCCGCGTGTCGCTCACGCGGTGGTCGACGGACGGGGGATCGGTCGCCTACGTGCAGGCGTCGCGCGTCCTCGTCGTCGTCCCGACGCAGGGCGAGAGCGTCGCCGTGCCGCTGCCGCGAGAGCTCCTCGCCGGCGGCTACGAGATCAAGGACGTGCGGTGGTCGACGGACAGCCGGCGCATCGCCGCGACCGTCCTGCGCCAGGTCGACGGGACCAGCGACGTGTACCTGGTCGACCTCGGGGCGTCGCCGCCGGAATGGGTCCGCGTGACGAAGATGGAGGACGTCTTCGCCGCCGATTGGATCTCGCCGAATGAGCTCCTCGGGTACACCGCGGGCGGGGCGGTCGTCGTGATGACGGCGACGCAGAACGGAACGGTCCGGCTCCTCACCGGCGCCGTCGGCGTCTCGCCGATCGTCGGGCCGGACGGTCGCATCTACTTCCTCGCCGGGCGCGTGCCGTTCTCGCGCGATCCGTCGTTCCCGTTCCAGACGGCGATGCGCGCATCGGTCTGGAGCGTCACGGCCGACGGCAGCGACGCACGGCAAGAGACGCGGTGGGAGTTGAACGACCTCCGCCTCGACGCCCGGCTGCCCGACGGCCGTTACCTCATCTACCGCGGGGCCAGCGACGCGCTCGGCACCGTGACCGACCAGGTCACGCTGCTGCCGTCGTACGCCGGCGTCGTCGAGCGCCTCCGCGTCGCGCCCGACGGGCGGACGGCCTACGGCTTCACTCCCGACAAGATCGTCCGCGTCGACCTGACGAAGGTCGCGAACGCGGCGGACCCCGGCGCGATGACCGTATTCCTCGACACGAGCGGCGACGCGGACGTGTGGTTCCCGCCGCGGGCGACGATCGCCCGCGGGACGCCGAGCCTCCCGGCGACGCCGTCGATCCGATCCGCGTTCATGTTGGGTGGCCACGTGTGGCAGATGACGAAGGGCGTCGCCACGCTGCTCGTCGCCGGACCCGCGCTGCGACGGACGCTCGCGCCGGCACCGAAGTGGTCGCCGGGCGGCGACCATCTCCTCGTCGTCGAGCCCACGGCGCAGGGCTACGGCACCATGGCCGCGAGCGTCGTCGACCGCTCCGGGAACGCGACGGCACTGGCGCAGACGGTCGGCACGGGACGCTCGTTCGCGTGGTCGCCGTCGGGCGGAGAGGTCGCGATCGCGGTCGACCGCGGCGGACAGGGAGCGACGTTCTCCACCTCGAGCGCGAACACCGAGATCCGCTTCTTCGATCCCACCGGACGCGCGACGCGCGCGGCGATCCCGGGCTCCGAGGTCGCGTGGACCGCGGCCGGGCTGTATCTGCTCGCGGACGTCGCGGGCGCGCCCGGACAGGCGATCGAGCGCGTCGACGGCGACGCTGCTCCGCGCACCATCGCGACCGGCGACCGCCTCGCGGCCGACGCGCGCGCGGCGACGACGAGCGGCGGCGGGACGACGCTGAGCGGCCTCGAGGCGTCGCCCAACGGATCGTTCGCCTCGGTGCGTTTGCGGATGAGCGCGCCGTCGTCCCAGCGCGCGTACCTCGTGATCCTCGGGGCCGACGGCACCCGGGTCCAGCTCATCCGGCAGGACGACCTCGCCGACGTGGCGTGGTCGCCGACGAGCGCCGCGCTCGGCTATTCGACCGGCGTGCGCGGCGGCGACGAGCACGCCTACGTCGTCAAGCCGGACGGAACGACGATCGCGACCACCAACGGCCGCTTCGCGGGGTGGACGCCCGACGGGAGCTGGTACCTCGTCGCTCGCGCGGGCGGCCTCTACGCGCATCCCGTCGCGGGCGGCGCCGCGGTCCTCCTCGGACCCGCGGCCGCGCCCGTCAGCGCCGCGCCGCTGCCCTGATCAGCCCTTGGCCATCCGCGCGAAGCGCGCGAGCGCCTCGAGGTGCGCGTCGAGGTCGCGGTACTTCGCGCCCATCGTGTTGAGCTCGACGTGCGTCGCGCCCATGCGGCGCCACCACTCGAGCTGCTCGGGCCACCGATCGGCGGCCGCGGCGTACGCGTTGACGCGCCCTTCGAGCCCGACGCGCTTCTCGTCGCGCCCCGCGGCGCGCACGAGCTCGCGGAAGCGCTCGATGGCGCGCTCGTCCCCCGGCTGCACGTGCGTGAGCCATCCGTCGGCGACGCGCGCGATGCGCCGCAGCGCGGGCTCGACGATCTCCTTCTTCGGCCCGAGGTAGCCGCCGCCCATCCACACCGGGATGGGCCGCTGGACGGGGAGCGGGTTGAGGCCGGCGCGCGTGATGCGATGCCACCGCCCCGCGAAGTCGACGACGGGCTCGGTCCACAGCGCGCGCAGCACGGCGATCTGCTCCTCGATGCGACGGCCGCGCGTGTGGAAGTCCTCGCCGAGCGCCTCGAACTCCACGGCGTTCCAGCCGACGGCGACGCCGAGGCGGGTTCGGCCGCGCGTGAGCACGTCGACCTCGGCGGCCTGCTTGGCGACGAGCGCCGTCTGCCTCTGCGGGAGGACGATCACCGCGGGCGTGAGCTCGAGCCGTTCGACGATGCCCGCGAGGTAGCCGAAGAGGACGAAGGGCTCATGGAATAGGGACTCATGGGTGTACGCGCCCCTCCAGGGTCGCTTGTCCGGCCGGTCGGGATACACGCCGAGGACGTGGTCGTACGCGACGAGGTGGTCGTATCCCATGCGCTCGATCTCGCGCGCGTAGCGCGCCACGCCGTCGGGGTCCGCGCCGATCTCCAATTGCGGAAAGACAGCGCCGAGCTTCACACGACGAGCATGGCACGACGAGATACCCTTCGTCCGATGCGTCCGCTCGCGTCGCGGATGTCACGGCTGGGCACCGAGACGGCGTTCGAAGTGCTGGCGAAGGCGCGGGCGCTCGAAGCGACCGGCCGCGAGGTGATCCACCTCGAGATCGGCGAGCCCGACTTCGACACGCCGCGCTCGATCGTCGCCGCGGGCGTGGCCGCGCTCGAGCGCGGCGAGACGCACTACACGCCGTCGGCGGGAGTGGTCGAGCTGCGCGAGGCGATCGCCCGATACCTGAGCGCGAGGCGCGGGATCGCCGTCGATCCGTCGCAGGTCATCGTCGCCCCCGGCGCGAAGCCGATCATGTTCTACGCGCTGCTCGCGCTCCTCGAGGACGGCGACGAGGCCATCTACCCCGATCCCGGATTCCCGATCTACTCGTCGATGATCCACTTCGCCGGCGCGCGCGGCATCCCGTGGCCGCTCCGCGAGAGCAACGCGTTCGATCTCGACCCGGACGAGCTCCGGTCGCTCGTCACACCGCGCACGAAGGTCGTCATCCTCAACAGCCCGCACAATCCGACGGGCGCGGTGCTCTCGCCGGCAAGGGTCCGCGCCATCGCGGAGGTCGCGCGCGAGCGCGACCTGTGGGTGCTCAGCGACGAGATCTACGCCGACATCCTGTACGAGGGCGAGCACCGCTCGATCCTCCGCGAGGACGGCATGCCCGAGCGGTCGATCCTCCTCGACGGCTTCAGCAAGACGTTCGCGATGACGGGCTGGCGCCTCGGTTTCGGCGTCTTCCCCGCTCCGCTCGTCCAGCCCGTCACGAAGCTCGTCACGAACTCCGTCTCGTGCACCGCGACGTTCACGCAGCGCGCCGGCGTCGTCGCGCTGCAGACGCGTCCGCCGGAGGTCGAGACGATGGTCCGCGAGTTCCGCGCGCGGCGTGACGCGATCGTCGCGGGCCTGAACGCGGTCCCCGGCATCACGTGCGCGATGCCGCGCGGCGCCTTCTACGTCTTCCCGAACGTCACCGGACTGGGCCTCGGCACGAGCGCGCAGGTCGCCGACCGGTTCCTCTACGAAGCGGGCGTCGCCGTCCTCGCGGGCACCTCCTTCGGCCGTGCGGGAGAGGGCTACCTCCGCCTGTCGTACGCGAACTCGCTCCCGAACATCCGCACCGCCGTCGCGCGCGTCGCCGAGTGGGCGGCGACCGCGCGGGCGCCGTCCCCGTCCCGCTCGGCCTAGCGCCGATACTTCCTTCCGTGCAGGAAGGGAGCTACCAGGAGCGGCGCCTCGTCACCGTCCTGTTCGCGGACTTCGCGGGCTTCACGACGATGGCCGAGGAGCTCGACCCCGAGGTCCTCCAGGAGACGGTGTCCGCGATCTTCGAGGACCTCGCCGAGATCGCGCTGTCGCACGACGGGACCATCGAGAAGTTCATCGGGGACGCGATCTTCGTCGTGTTCGGCGCGCCGCTCGCGCACGAGGACGATCCGCAGCGCGCGCTGCGGAGCGCGCTGGGGATGCAGCGGCGATTCGCCGACCACGCCGCGCGCATCAAGCGCGACCGGGGCATCGAGCTGGGGCTGCGCATCGGCGTCCATACCGGGCTGGTCGTCGCCGGACACGTGCGCTCCGTCGCCGAGTACGGCGTCATGGGCGACACCGTCAACACCGCCGCGCGCCTCGAGGCCGCGGCCGCCCCCGGAGAGATCTACGTCACCGAGGAGACGTTCCGGCTGACGCACCAGGAGTTCTCCTTCCGCGAGGTCGGGCCGATCCAGCTCCGCGGCAAGGAGCGCCCGATCATGGCCTACGCGCTGGGCGGCGAGCGCGGCGAGGGCCGGCAGCGGATCGAGATGAGCGCGCCGCTCGTCGGCCGCTGGATGGAGCTCTCGCGACTCGACCTCGCGTTCCAGTCCGCGCGCGCGGGGCACACGGAGATCGTCATCCTGAGCGGCGAGCCCGGCATCGGCAAGAGCCGCCTGGTCTCCGAGTTCCTGGGCCTGGCGGCGCCCGGCGACGGCACGGCGGCCGACGACGCGCCGCGCGTGATGCGCTGGACCTTCTCGCGCGTGAACCAGCGCTCGTACGCCGGATTCATCGAGCCGATCCTCGTCGAGCTGGGGATCGAGCCGACGGCGCCGGACGCGGCCGATCGGCTCGCGTCGGTCGTCCGTGACCTCGGGTTCGCGCAGCCGGCCGCCGTCGCGCCGCTCCTCGCGCAGTTCCTCCACCTCCCGGGCGCCGGGGAGGTCGTCGAAGGCTCCGAGGCGCGGCAGCGATCGATGTACATCGCCGTCTACGACCTGCTTTCGGCGCTCGCCCGGACGCGCCCCATCCTCTACGTCCTCGAGGACCTGCACTACGCGGACGCCGCCTCGCTCGAGCTGTTCTCCTTCGTGGCGGACCGCGCGAGCGGAGCGCCGATCCTCTTCCTGCTCGCGGCGCGGCCCGGCGCCTCGGAGCTCCGCTCGCCGCGCGCGAACCTCACGCAGCTGGTGCTCCAGCCGCTCTCGGACGACGAGGCCGCGCGCATCGTCGAGACCATCGTCCCCCTCCCCGACCAGGTGCGCGACCGCATCGTCGCGCGCGCCGGAGGGAATCCCTTCTTCATCGAGGAGTCGATCCGTTCTCTCGTCGAGTCCGGCGTCGTCGAGCGCGACGAGGCGGGCGCCTGGCGCCTGGCCCGCGTGCCCAAGGGCCTCGAGGTGCCCGCGACGCTGCACGCCGTCGTCGCCGCGCGGATCGACCGCCTCCCGCCGCTGGCGAAGGAAGCGATCCAGCTCGCGTCGGTCATCGGCGTCCGATTCGGCGACCGCGTCCTGCGCGCGTCGGGCGGGCAGCGTGTGGCCGACGCCGTCGATCAGCTCATCAGCGCGGATCTCATCGTCGACGCCGCGCCGGGCGAGCGGCGGGAGGGCCGCTACCGCTTCAAGCACGCGGTCACGCAGGAGGTCGCGTACAGCACGCTCCTCGTGCGCCGGCGCGTCGAGCTGCACCGCACCGTGGCGCAAGCGATGGAGGATGTGCTGCGCGACGAGCTGCGCGAGTTCTACGGAGCGCTCGCGCACCACTACCTCCTCGGCGACGTGCCCGAGAAGGCGGCCGAGTACGCGTGGCGCGCCGCGCAGCGCGCCCTGTCCATCCACGCGTACGTCGAGGTCATCCGCTTCGCCGAGCAGGCGCTCGAGCTGTTCGAGCAGCTCGGCGACACCGACCGCGCCGTCGAGGCGCTGTACGTGCTCGCGCGGATCCGGCGGTACCGGGGCGAGAACGACGCCGCGCTCGCGGCGTATCAGCGCGCGCTCGCGCTCCTCGAGCAGCGCGCGCCGGACGACCGCGACCGCATCGCGAGCGCGATCGCCCACATGGCCGAGCTGTGCACGCGTTGGGATGCGAAGCACCCCGACCTCGAGGGCCTCATCGCGCGCGGCCTCGCGATCGTCGGCGAAGAGCCGTCGCGCGAGCGCGTCCTCCTCCTGGCCGCGCGCGCGTTCATGCCGCGCCGCGTCCCGCGCGCGACGACGGAGGACTGGGAGGCGTCGCTCGCCACGGCGCAGGAGGCGCTCGCCATGAGCGAAGAGCTCGGCCTCCTCCGCGAGGTGTCGCTGTGCCTCGATGCGGTCGGCTACGCGTACCGTGAGCTCGGCCGCTTCCGCGACGCGTACGCGGTGAACCAGCGTCGCCTGCCCATCGCCGAGTCGCTCCAGGACAACGACGAGCTCATCGACGCGCACAACATGTGCGCCGGCGCGGCGACGGTGCTCGACGACCTCGACGACGCGATCGAGCACGCGTCACGCGCGCGCCAGCTCGCGGTCGCGACGGAGAAGCCGCGGCTGGGCACGTCGGCCCTCCAGTACGAGGCGACGGCGCGGCTCCTCGCGGGACAGTTCGAGGAGACGCTCGCGACCGTCGCGCTGCGCTCGCAGCTCGGTCCGACCGCCGCGCGCCACGTCCTCCCCCTCGCCCTCGCGGCGGCGGCGGCCCTCGCGTCGCCCGACGAGACGGCGCTCCACGACGAGCTGGCGAGCGCGGACGCGCCGCCGCGAGCGATGACGAGCGGCGATCTCTTCAGCGCGATCTGGGGTCAGCGGTCGAGCGAGAGCGCGTACCACGCGGCGCGCGGCGCGGGCGTCCCGCACGACCTGTCGGACGTCACCATCTTCGGCCCGCCCATGGTCGTGGCGGCGGCGCGCTGGCGGATCGACGACGCCGATCTCGAGGAGCGGGTGTCGGAAGCCGTCGAGCGCAGCGGCCACATGCGCGGCCGCGCCCTCCTCGCGCAGGCGAGAGGGCTCCGCGCGCTCGAGCGAGGCGAGAACACGAAAGCCGCGGCACTGCTCCTCGACGCGGTACAGGCCTTCGCGACGCTGCGGCTGGACCACGAGCGCGCCGTCGCGCTGGGCGACCGGGCGCGCGCGCTCGCCCGCGCCGGCGACGGGGCCGAGGCGCGCGCCGAGATCGACGAGGCGCGCCGCATCGCCGAGCGGATCCACGCGGCGGCGCTGCTGGGGACGCTGGAGGCGGAAGAGATCCGGGCTTAGGCGATGTCGATGAGCCCGAGCTTCCCCGCGCGCACGACGGCCTCGACGCGCGAGTGCGCGCCGAGCTTCTCGAGAACGTTCTGCACGTAGTCGCGCGCCGTCTCGACGGAGAGCCCCAGCCGGATCGCGATCCTCTTGCTGTCACAGCCTTCGGCGAGGAGGCCGAGCACCTGGTTCTCGCGCCGCGTGAGCTCGCCGGAGGCGTGGCCGTTCACCCGCCGTCCCGTCGCGCGACGCCTGATGACGTCGGCGATCAGCGCCGGCGAGAAGAGCGTCTCGCCCTCGCCCGCACGGTGGAGCGCGTCGCAGAGCGCATTGGGCTGCGCGACGTCGGCGACGACGGCGGCCGCCCCCGCCTCCAGGGCCCAGCGCAGGAGGTCCTTGTCGCCCGTATCCGCGACGACAACGAGCGAGGCGTCGCCGCGCACGCTGCCGATGGCCTCGAGCGCCCGGCGGTTGGCGAGGCAGGTCCCGACCAGCGCGACGTCGGGGTCCGTCTCGCATATCCGCGCGGTCGCCTCATCGACCGTCGTCGCGGTGCCGACGACCTCGAAGCGCTCGTCCTGATCGACCAGCAGGCGCAACCCCTCGGCCCACAGCCGGTGCTCGTCGATGACCAGCACGCGGACACGACCGTCCGCGCCCGCTCCCCCAAACAACGTGCTCGCCTCTCATCCCGTACTCGCGGCGATGCTCGCCGCGGGACCCGAGAACGCACGCTACGAGTGCGCTAAAAGGGGATCATCTCCCGAGCGTTGCCGGGCGCAGGCCCCCGGCGATGTTGCGGACACGAACAATCCCGCCTGGCATGGTTCAGATCGTCGCGTATCGCGACGCTGGGCCTAGAAAAGGTCCCTAAGCCTAGGGCTGAATAGCATTCGTAGCCCTGCCCTTTTGGAGCGTGGTCGCGCCGCGATCGACACGCGATCGCGACCGCTCACGTAGAGCCGACATTCAGGCGCTGATAGGCGTTCGCTAAGACCGCGCAAAGGAACATCGCGCGCCGTGTCGTCCTCGGCGATCCAGCAAGCCGGCGACGTCGCGGGTCTCGTCCTGGCCATCTCCTCGCTGGCGATCACCATCGCCGGTCAGCTCGGGACGCCGCGCCCTGCCTACGCGCGGTCGTGGGTCTTCTTCGGCCTCGCGACCGTCGGCCTCCTGGCGCACGCGATGCTCGACATGGGCGGCGTCCCGCTGATGGAGGCCTCGCGCGTTGTCGAGCTCGGCACGATCGCCCTCCTCACCGTGGCATTCGCGTTCATGTACGGCGCCGACCGCGTCGGTATCGGGAAGATCCAGGACGCCGCCGACCGTGACTCGTTGACCGGCCTGTTCAATCGCCGCGCGTTCGGGGTGCTCGCCGACGAGTGCCTCGTGCGCACCGTCGAGCACGGCGGCCACTGCGCGGTCGCGATCCTGGACCTCGACGGCTTCAAGGCTTTGAACGACGCGGAGGGCCACCAGGCCGGGGATCGCGGCCTCCAGCTCGTCGCCAGCGCCATCCGAGCCAACGTCCGCCCCTCTGACGTCGCCGCTCGCTATGGCGGCGACGAGTTCATCGTGCTCTTCGACCGCTGCGAGGCGACAGAGGCGGAGATGATCTGCGCGCGGCTCCTTCGCTCCGTCGTCCTCCTCTCCGTCGCGTCGGGCCGCCAGCTCACGTTCTCGTGCGGCGTCTCCATCGCGCCTGCTGACGGGCGCGACCTGCGCGACCTCATCGCCACAGCCGACCGTCAGTTGATCGAGGTCAAGCGGACGGGCAAGAACGCAGTGCGAACGGTCGGCGAGGGTCATCCCCCGCCCGCAGATGCGGGGGCCAGACACCCGTGAACGAGGGTTTCGGACGCGCGCGCGGCACCCTACGGTCCGCCGCGGTGGGAGAGGGCAACACGGACGCGTCCGCGTCCCTGCGGGCCGGCCTCGATGGTGGAGCGGCGATCGTCGCCGAGCTCACGTCGCTCGGCCTCCTCGTCTCGCAGGACGGCCACGTGGCTCTCGACCCTCGGGTCCGCGAGCTCGCGGCGGCCTTCGCCGGCGACGTCGCGTCCCCCGAGCGGGGCCGAGCGCTTCGCGCGCTGTCCGCCGCACGACGCGACGCCGGTGAAATCGACGGGGCGCTCGAGGCGGCAACGGAGGCTGAGTACGTCCTCGGCGCGGTCGGCGACCCCGCCGGCCGCACACGCGCGCAATGCGCCATCGGCCAGCTCCAGCTCGAGCAGGGACACCTGACGGACGCGCAGCGCTCGTTCGTCAGGGTCCTGGATGCGTCGTCGGGCGCGGACCTCGCGCCGACGCTCTCCGCTCAGGCCGGCCTGGTCGAGATCCGCGCGCGGCGCGGCGACACGGCCGACGCCGTCGACACGCTCGTCGCCGGCATGACGCACGCGCGGAGCGACGGCCTCGCCGACATGGAGGCGGAATGCGCCGCGACGCTGGCCTTCGTCCAAGGGGTCCTCGGCGACGGCGCGGAGCGCGACCGCGCGCACGAGATCGCCGCGACGATCCTCCGATCGACGGGAGCGCACCGGTCGGCGGTGCGTCTGCAGGCGCGGATCGGAGAGCAGCTCGCGATGGGCGGCGACGTGCCCGCCGCGGAACAGGCGCTGCGGACCGCCGGCGCGGTCATGGGTGCGCGTCAGGACGCGGCGCTCACCGCCGCCGTCGCGATCGCGCGCGGCACTGTCCTCGACGCGGTCGGCGACCTCGGCGGCGCGTTCGCCTGCTACTGGGAGGCCGTCCAAGCCGCGCGTGCCGGATCGTCGCCGTTCCTCGCGCACAAGGCGCGCATCCTCTCGGCGCAGCTCGACCCCGACCCGGTGCGAGCGCGGTCGGAGCTCCGCTCGGCGCTCGTGGCCCTCGCGCGCGAGCGCGACCGTGAACCGTTCCTACGGCGTCCGGCCCTCGCGGTGTGGATCCGCGAGCGGCTCGACCAGCTCGGGCTGAGCGCCGCCGAGCGGGAGCAGGTCGAGGAGATCCTCTCCGTCCCGCTGGCGGAGCCGATGCCGTCCTCGATCGGCGCGGGCCTGCAGGTCTCCGTGCTCGGCACGCTCGAAGTACGCGTGGGCGGCGTGCAGATCAGCGACCGAGCGTGGCGCACGTCGAAGGCCAAGGAGCTGTTCAGCCTCCTCCTCTTCCGGCGGGGCCACCCGCTGCGGCGGGACGAGATCATCGAGCGGCTGTGGCCGGAGTGCGAGCCGGCGAGCGGGATCAGCAACTTCCACTTCACGCTCCACGCGCTCCGCCGTGCCCTCGCGTCGACCGGCGTCGCGTCCGCGCCGACAGTCCAGACCGAGGGCGGCTACCAGCTCGTGGTCTCCGAGAAGATCGCCGTCGACGTCGACGTCCTCGAGCTCCTCCTCCACGAGGCGGAGCGCTGCCGCCGCACCGGCCGCGGCGACGACGCCGCGCGGCTCTACCGCGCCGGCGCCGCGCTCTACCGCGCGGACCTCCTCGCCGGGCTCGAGTCGGAGTGGATCGCCGATCACCGCGAGGACGTCCTCCGCCGCTACCTCTCGGCGCTCCGCGTGCTCGCCGAGCTCGACCTCGAGCGCGACGACGCCGCGGCGTCGATCGCGTCGTGCCGCGCCTACCTCGAGCGCGAGCCGTACGACGAGCACGTGCACCGGCTGCTCATGGGCGCGTACCGCGCGCAGGGCGACGCCGCGCTCGTCGAGAGGCACTACCGCTCCCTCACGCAGGTCCTGCAGCGCGAGCTCGGAGCGCGGCCCGAGCGCGAGACGACGCAGCTCTACGAGAAGCTGCGCGGGAAGGGCGGGCCCGCCGGCGTGGTGGCGCCGGTCAGGGTCGTCCGTTGATGCCGCATCGATACGCGTACGGGGTGGCCACATTCGCGGCCCCAAGAGGCCGCTAAGAAGAGGTGGTGAAGATGCGCCGCATGTGGAGACGGTTCGTCACGATCGCGACGGTCCTGGCCTTCGCGCTCACCGCGCTCCCCGCGCAGGCCGACGCATTCGGCTACGACGCGCGGAAGATCGATCCCGGACTCCTGCAGCGCGTGCTCGCGGATCCGAAAGCGGACTACGACGTCATCGTCCGGTCGGCGATCGACACGACCAAGACCAAGTACGACCGCGATGACCGCGCCAAGCGCGCGGGCGACGAGATCAAGAGGCTCGGCGGAGCCCCGAGACGTCCCCTCGGGATCGTCGGTGGCGCGTCGGCGAAGATCAAGGGCGCCGCCCTCCTCGCGCTGACGAACTCCAAGCTCATCGACTACGTCTTCGCCAACTCGCGCGTCAAGGCGCACTGGGACCCGACGATAGGCGCGGCGGCGGAGGCGATCCCCGGTCTGCAGAGCATCAACGTCCCGAACGCCTGGTCGACCTACGGCGTGTCCGGCCAGGGCGTCGGCGTCGCCGTCGTCGACAGCGGCGTCGCGGCGCACCCCGACCTCGGCAGCCGCCTCGTCGCGGCGATCGACTTCACGCAGCCCTGCGCGACGAGCCCCTGCCCCGTTCCCACCGTCTCGACGACGGCGCTCGGCGACCCAGGTGGACACGGGACGCACGTCGCCGGGCTCATCGCCGGCGACGGTACGAGCTCGGGCGGCGCGTACACCGGCGTGGCGCCGCGGGCGAGCATCATCGACGTCCGCGTCATCGACGCGAACGGCAACTCGAACACCAGCATGGTCCTGCAGGGCCTCGAGTGGATCCTCAACAACCGCAGCACCTACAACATCAAGGTCGTCAACATGTCGCTCGGCGCGACGCCGTCGAGCAGCTACAAGCAAGACCCGCTCGACACCGCCGTCGAGGTCCTGAACTTCTCCGGCCTGACCGTCGTCGTCGCCGCCGGCAACTGCGGCCCCGCCGCGTCGACGATCACGTCGCCGGCCGACGACCCGTTCATCATCACCGTCGGCGCCGTCGACGACGCCGGTACGGCGGCGACGGCGGACGACTCGATCGCGACGTTCAGCGCCCGCGGCCGCACGGCGTACGACGCGCTCCTCAAGCCCGACGTCAGCGCGCCCGGCCGCAAGATGATCAGCCTGCGGTCCCCCGGCAGCACGCTCGACACCCTGTACCCCGAGCGCGAGATCACCGCGCCGGGCGCGACGACGCCGCAGTACTTCCTCATGTCCGGCACGTCGATGGCGGCCCCCGTCGTCGCCGGCACGGTCGCGCTCATGCTCGAGCGCAACAGCACCCTTACCCCCGCGATGATCAAGAAGCGCCTGAAGTCGAGTGCGTCGCCGATCTCCGGCTTCTCCGCGACCGACGAAGGCGCGGGCCGCATCGACGTCGCGAGAACGGTCGGATCGATCAGCACGGACAAGGAATACAGCTCCGGCCGCGTCACCGACTCGTTCGCGAAGGACATGCGCAATTACATCGTGGGCCAGCCGATCCAGTGGAGGGATCTCAACTACAACGGCGGCCTCGACTCCAACAACATCCCCTGGTCGAACGTCACCTGGGAGAACATCACATGGGACAACATCACGTGGGAGAACATCACGTGGGAGTCCTTCACGTGGTCGAACATCAC
>JAGWSB010000004.1 GCA_028876375.1 Chloroflexota bacterium
CTCGCAGGCGGCGGTCAGGAGCGCGGCCGCGGCGATCGCGGCGAGGGGGCGGATGAAGATGCGCATGCTTCTCTCCTCACTCCACCCCTCAGGCGCGAGGCAGGATACGTCCCGGCGCCGGCCACCGGCGATCGACATCGGACAGACTTAGCCGACTGGCGTAGCGGCGTGATCCGGCTACAGTGGCGGCGGGGATGAGACTTCTGCCGTTTGCGTCCCTGCCTGTCGCTGTCGCTCTTGTCGCGGCATGCGCGCCCGGCGCCGCGCCGGGCGGTGCTCCCGGCGGCGCTCAGACGGGCGAGGACATCGTCATCGGCAGCCCGATGTCGCTCACCGGCTCCACCTCGAACGAGGGCAACCTCTCGAAGCAGGGGTACGACATGTGGCTCAGCTGGATCAACGACCAGGGCGGCATCACGGTCGGTGGCGTCAAGCACAAGGTGCAGATCAAGTACGAGGACGACCAGAGCAAGCCCGACCTCTCCGCCCAGCTCATGCAGAAGCTGATCACGGAGGAGAAAGCGCAGTTCATCCTCGGCCCCTACGGAAGCCCGGCGACGGCATCCGACGCCGTGATCGCCGAGAAGAATCAGATCCCGATGGTCGAGGCGAACGGCGCCGCGCAGGCCATCTTCAACAAGGGATACAAGTACACCTTCGGCGTCCTCTCGCCCGCGAACAAGTACCTGACGGGCGTGATCGACATGGCGGCGACCCTTTCGCCCAAGCCGACGACGATCGCGATGCTTTCCGCGGACGACAACTTCTCCGTCGAGGTCGCGCAGGGCGTCGCGGACTACGCGGCGACCAAGGGGATGAAGGTCGCGTTCGACCAGAAGTACCCGAACGGGTCGACCGACGTCTCGAGCCTCGTCGCACAAGCGAAGGCGGCGAACCCGGACATCCTGATGAACTCCGGCCACCTCGCGGAGGCGATCGCGATCAACAAAGCGGCCAAGGACCTCGGGGTCAACGCCAAGATCCTCGCCTACTCGGTCGGGCCGTCGACCCCCCAGTTCATCAAGGCGCTCGGCAAGGATGCCGACTACGTGTACGACGGCTCGCAGTGGACCCCGCAGGTGAAGTACACGCCGGCCTTCTACCTCGGCGAGGCGGACTACGTGAAGGCGTACAAGACGATGTTCAAGACACAGGACGACCCCGACTACCACGTCGCCGAGTCGACCGCGGCGTGCCTAGCGCTCCAGAAGGCGATCGAGAACGCCGGGTCGCTCGATGCGCAGAAGGTGCGCGACGCGCTCGCGAAGCTCGACGTCACGACCTTCTTCGGTCAGATCAAGTTCGACAGCCGCGGCCTCAACATCTACAAGCCCATGGTCGTGGAGCAGATCCAGAATGGCCAGCACCACACGGTGTTCCCGCAGGACGTCGCGGACACCAAGCCCCAATACCCCACGCCTCCCTGGGCCCAGCGCTAGCCCCTCCCCGCGCGCTCCCCGTGACCGCGGCGTGACGCATCCATGAGCCTGCTCGCGCAGCAGCTCGTCCTGGCGATCCTCCTCGGCGGCGTGTACGTCGCCGTCGCCATCGGCTTCAGCCTGGTATGGGGGATCCTCAACATCATCAACCTCAGCCACGGCGCCTTCATCGTCGTCGGCGCGTACATCACGTGGACCCTCTTCGGACGGCTCGGCCTCGACCCATTCCTCTCACTGCCGATCGATGCCGCGGCGCTGTTCGCGCTCGGCTACCTCCTCCAGCGAGGGCTGATCAACCGCGTCATCCGCGCTCCCGTCTTCTTCACGCTCCTCCTCACTTTCGGGGTCAATCTCGCGATCGTGAATCTGCTCCTCGCCGTCTTCACCTCGGACTTCCGGTCGGTGACGCCGCCGTACGCGGGGAGCGGCATCGTCCTCGGCCCCGTCGTGATCCCCTCTATCCGACTCGCCGCGTTCGCGATAGCGCTCCTCCTCGCGGCGCTGCTCTCGCTTCTCATGCGGCGGACGAGGATCGGGGCCGCCATCCAGGCCGTGGCATCGGACCGTGACGCCGCCCAGCTCGTCGGGATCGACCTCCGTCATACCTATGCCCTGACGTACGGGATCGGCGCCGCGTGCGCCGGCGTCGCCGGCGGTCTCCTCAGCACCGTGCAGGCGATCTCGCCGACCGCTGGGGAGCCTTACACGCTGCAGGCGTTCGTCGTCGTCGTCCTCGGCGGCCTCGGCAGCGTGACGGCGACCGTCGTCGGCGGTCTCCTCTTCGGGCTCATCGAGGTCTTCGGACAGTCCGCGCCGGGCCTCGGCGCGGGATACGCGAACGCGATCGCGTTCGCGGTCCTCGTCATCGTGCTCATCGTCCGTCCGCAGGGGCTTCTCGGGCGATGAGAAGCCGGGTGCTCGGCGTCGTCACCGTCGCGGCGGTGGCCCTCTTCACGCTGCTGCCTCTCACCACGACGGACCCGGCGCGGGCGATGGGACTCCCGGCGCTCCTCGACCGATCCCAGCTGCGCGGGCTCACGACGATCTCCATGTTCGTCGTGCTGACGTCGGCGTGGAACATCATCGGTGGGCTCGCCGGCTATCCGTCATTCGGCAACGTCGCGTTCTTCGGCCTGGGCGCCTACGCGACGGCGCTGCTGACGGACCCCGACCACGGACATCTGCCCCTGGGCGTCGGGCTGCTCGCGTCGCCCCTCGTCCCGGCCGTCGTGGCCCTCGTCGTCGGCTTTCCGCTGCTGAGGCTGCGCGGCCACTACTTCTCGATCGCGACGCTGGGGACCGCGATCGCGTTCGGCGAGGTCATCAACAACATGGACTTCCTCGGCGGGGCGACGGGGCTCTTCCCGCCCATCATCCGGAGCGATCTGCTCTTCTACTACCTCATGTTCGGCGCCGCGGCGCTGACGGTGGGCGTGACGTGGTGGATCATGCGGAGCCGCCTCGGCCATGGCCTCGTCGCGATCCGAGAGAACGAGGAGGCGGCGGCCGTGCTCGGGGTCGACACGACGCGCTACAAGATCATCGCCTTCGTGGTCGCCGCCGCGCTGACCGGGCTGGCCGGCGGGGTCTTCGCCGGGTGGAACAGCTTCGTCAACCGCGACAACGTCTTCCCCGTCGACTACAGCGTCCAGATGATCCTCATGGCCGTGATCGGCGGGTCCGGCACGATCAGCGGGCCGGTCGTGGGCGCCGTCGGCCTGGAGGCCCTGATACAGCTCCTCGCCGGAGGCAGCGGCGTCTACACCCAGATCCTGCTCGGGGTGCTCCTCGCCGTGACCGTGATCTTCCTGCCGCGCGGGGTCATCGACTTCGTCATCGGCCGCAGCCGTCTCACCCTCGCGCACTTCCGCCGGTCGCTGCGCCAGACGAGCGTATGAGCGCGCCGCTGCTCGCGTTGAGCGCGGTCACGAAGCGCTTCGGCGGCGTGACCGCCCTCGACCACGTCTCCTTCGACCTCGCCGAGGGCGAGCTCGTCGGCCTCATCGGACCGAACGGCGCGGGCAAGACGACCCTCCTCAACTGCCTCAGCCGCCTCTACCGGCTCGACGGCGGGAGCATCCGCTTCTCCGGGATGGACATAGCGAAGCTCGGCCGCCATGAGGTCGCTCGCCTCGGGGTCGGGCGCACCTTCCAGGTAGTGCGTCCCTTCCGTTCCATGACGGCGCGCGAGAACGTCGCCATCGGCGCGCTCTTCGGGAGCGACCGCGCCCGGCTTCCGCCGCGGGAAGCCTTCCGCGTCGCGGACGAGGTCATCGACCTCGTCGGTCTCGGCGGGCGCGGGCATCTCCTCGTCGACGAGCTGACCGTGCCGGACCGCCGCCATCTCGAGGTGGCGCGCGCGCTCGCGACGCGACCGCGACTGCTGCTCCTCGACGAGGTCATGGCCGGGCTCAACCCGTCGGAGGTCGCGGAGGCGCTCGAGGTCGTGAAGCGCATCCACGCGAGCGGCATCGCCATCCTCGTGATCGAGCACGTCATGCAGGTGATCGTCGGGATCTGCCCGCGGGTCGTCGTGCTCCACTTCGGCAAGGTGCTCCTCGAGGGCGATCCCTCCACCGTGCTGAAGGACCCACGCGTCGTCGAGGCCTACCTCGGCGAGCGCTACGCGCGCCGGGTCCGGGGGTCGCGCGGCGATGGCTGAGCCGCTCTTTTCCGTCCGCGGGGTCAAGGCCGGATACGGCGAGACCCTCGTGCTCCACGGCGTCGACCTCGACGTCGATACCGGCGAGCTCATCGCGCTCATCGGCGCGAACGGCGCGGGGAAGTCGACGCTCCTCGGCACCCTGTCCGGGCTCGTGCCTCCGGCGGCCGGGAGCGTTCGCCTCGCCGGGCGCGAGCTCGCGGGCGCGCGGCCCGAGGCGATCGTCGCCGCCGGGCTCGCGCACGTCCCGCAGGGGCGCCGCCTCTTCGGCGGGCTCACCGTGGAGCGGAACCTGCTGCTCGGCGCGTATCTGCGCCGCGACGCCGAGGTGCGCGCCGACGTCGAGCGCGTCGTCGGGTACTTCCCGGCGCTGCGCGACAAGCTCGGCCGTGACGCGGCCACGCTGTCGGGCGGGGAGCAGCAGATGGTCGCGATCGCGCGAGGCCTGATGGCTCGTCCCAAGGTCCTGATGATCGACGAGCCGTCGCTCGGCCTGGCGCCGAACCTCGTCGACCGCGTCATCGACGTCTGCGCCGAGATCAACAGGGCGGGAACGGCGATCCTGCTCGTCGAGCAGGACGTTCTCGTCGCCCTCGATTTCGCGCGGCGCGGATACGTCCTCGAGACGGGACGCATCGTGCTGACGGGCATGGCGGCCGAGCTGCGCAACGACGACCGCGTGCGTAAGGCGTACCTGGGGGTCTAGCCGGCGCGGCGCGGCCTCTGCCTGCGGAGCTCGCGGCGCACCTTCGCCGCGGCGAGCCTTCGGCGCTCGTCGTCGGTCTCCGGCTCGAGCGGCGGGATGGGCGCGGGACGGCCCTCGCCGTCGATGGCGACGAACACGAGGTACGCGCTCGCGACGTGGACGACCTTCCCGGTCATCGTGTTCTCCGCCTCGACGCGCACGCCGACCTCCATGCTCGTCCGGCCCACCTCGTTGACCCCCGCGCGCGCGGTGACGAGGTCGCCGACGTACACCGGCGCGAGGAAGGAGAGCTCGTCGATGCGCGCGGTCACGACGCGCGAGCGCGCGTGGCGCGCGGCCGCCGCGCCGGCGGCCTCGTCGATGAGCTTCATGATCTCGCCGCCGTGGACGTTGCCCCAGGGGTTCGCGTCGGAGGGGAGCATCGACTTGGCCATCACGGTGCGCGACGCAGAGGACGGCCGGGCGGCGAGCTGGTCGGTCACCGTCCCCGAGCGTACGCCGGACGTCGGCTAGGCTGCGCGGCGATGTCCGTCCTGTCGCGCGAGGAGCTCCGCGCCGCGCTGGCCGGCCATCCGCCGCTCGTCGAGGACGTCGACGTCGCGACGCAGCTCCAGCCGAACGGGGTCGACCTCCGCGCCGAGCGGATCCAGAAGCTGACGTCGCCGGCGCTCCTCGGCGTCGCCGACTCCATCCGCGAGCCGGCGGGGCGCGAGGACCTGAAGGCGGACGGCGACGGGTGGTGGGATCTCCATCAGGGCGCCTACGTCATCACCTACCGCGAGAAGGTGAACCTTCCGGCGGACCTCACCGCGCTCGTCTTCCCGCGCTCGAGCCTGCTCCGATCGGGCGTGACGCTGTACGGCGCCGTGTGGGACGCGGGCTACTCCGGCCGCGGCGAGGGCCTTCTCGCCGTCCTCAACGCGCGTGGCTATCGCCTCCAACGCGGCGCGCGCGTCGCGCAGCTCGTCTTCTTCCGCCTGTCCTCGGCCACGCAGAGCGGCTATGCCGGGCGCTACCAGGGAGAGAACGCCTAAGCCAGCGCCGGGACGACCTTCTCGGCGAACACGCGCAGGCACTCGCGGTCGTAGCCGTAGGGGAACACCGGGATCACGTACGCGACGCCGAGGCGCGCGAAGGCTCGCAGCGCTTCGGCGACCTCTTCCGGCGTCCCGACCGGGTGGCCGGCGCGGCGCGCGAGCCACTCCGCCGGGCTGATCTTCGCGCGGGCGGCGACGTCGCGGACGATCTCATCGAGGCGCGAGCGCGTCTCCGCGACGAGCACGGGACCGAAGTGGCTCCGGAGGATCGTCGCCGGATCGCGCTTCTCGCGCGCGCACGCGCGGTCGAGGCCGGCCATCGCGCTCGCGTAGCCGGCGGCTGTCGGGAAGCCGCCGACGTTGACGGCGTCGGCGTACCGCGCGACGAGCCGCAGCATCTGCGGCTTGGCGCCCGCGATCCACATCGGGAGCGGGCGCTGCACCGGCTTCGGCGAGCACTGCGCCGCGTCGATGCGGTAGTGGGCGCCGTGGTACGTCGCCTTGTCCTCCGTCCACATGCGGCGGCAGATCTCGATCGTGTCGGCGAGCTGGTCGACGCGGACGCCGGGGGCGGGGAAGTCGTACCCGTACGCGCGGTACTCGAGCTCCTTCCATCCCGCGCCGATCCCGAAGTCGAGGCGCCCGCCCGACAGGACATCGACGCCGGCGGCGATCTTCGCCAAGAGCGCGGGATTCCGGTACGACTGGCAGGTGACGAGCGTTCCGAGGCGGATGCTCGTCGTGACCTGCGTGAGCGCGGCGAGGAGCGTCCAGGCTTCGAGGCAGCCGGTCGCGGCCGACGCGTCGTTCAGGAAGAGATGATCCGAGACCCAGACCGTCTCCGCGCCGAGTCGCTCCGCGTCGCGAGCGATCTCGCGCACCTCGTCGAAGGTGAACCCGAACTGCGGCTCGATCTGGATCCCGAAGCGCATGCCCGGGAGCGTAGACGGATATCGTTCGCGCGTCCGTGAAAGACGGAGGCCTGCGGCAGGCCGCTCTTCTCGGCGCCGTCCTCCTTCTCGTGCTGCTGCCGTCCAACGTGCCGGCGGGCGTCGTGCCGCTGCTGCAGCAGGAATGGTCGACGAGCGCGGCGCTCATGGGCGCGGTCGTCGGCGCGTACCAGCTCGGCTACGCCGTCGCCGTGCTCGTCGTCCTCCCGCTCACCGACCGCTTCTCCGCGCGGCGCGTCGTCCTCGCGTCCGTCGTGATCACGCTCGCCGCGAGCCTCGCCTTCGCGCTGCTCGCGCGCGATCCCGTCACGGCGATCGTCCTGCGCGTCATCGCCGGCGCGGGCCTCGCCGGCGCGTACATGCCCGGCGTGCGCATCGTCGCCGCCGCGGCCGATCCCGCGCGACGCGGACGCGCGGTCGGCCTCTACGTGTCGGCGTTCTATCTCGGCAGCTCGCTCTCGCTCCTGTTCACCGGCATCCTCCTCGGCCCGGTGGGCTGGCGCGGCGCGGCGCTCGCGCTCGCGTCCGCGACCGCGCTCGCGCTGGTCGTCACGCTCGCGACGCCGATCGCGACGGAGCGGCCCGCGGGCCGCGCACGCCTCGATCCGAGCGTCGTCCGCGAGCCGCGCCTGCTCGGCGCCGTCGTCGCTTACGCCGGCCACACCTGGGAGCTGTACGCGGCGCGCGGCTGGCTCGCGGCGTTCTTCGCCGTCGTGCTCGCCGCGCGCACCGGCTCTCCGCTCGAAGCCTCCGCGGTCGGGAGCCAGTGGGCGGCCGGCATGCTCGCCCTCGGCGTGCTCGGCGTGTCGCTGGGCGGGCTCGTCTCGGACCGCGCCGGCCGGCACGCGTCCGCGGCCGTCTTCGCGCTCGCGAGCGGCGTCCTCTCGATCGTGCTCGGGACGCTCGGCGCGGCGCCGTGGCCGGTCGTCGTCGCCGTCGGCTGCCTCCTCGGCCTTCTCATCTCGGCCGACTCAGCGATCTACTCGACGCTGGTGACCGAGACGGTGCCCGCCGAGCGGCTCGGATCGGCGCAGGCGATCCAGGCCTCCATCGGATTCCTCGCCGCGAGCGCGGCGCCGGCCGCGGCGGGGCTCGCGACGGACGTCGGGCTCGGCTGGCCGGGCGTGTTCGCGACTGCGGGCGCGGCGAGCATCCTCGCCGCCGTCGTCATGGCCGCTCAGATCCCGGGCAGGTCGAGGCCCTTCCGGCGCGCGAGGTCGAGCGCCTCCACGTAGCCCGCGTCGGCGTGGCGCATGACGCCGGTGCCCGGATCCGTCGTGAGGACGCGCCGCAGCTTTTCGCGCCCGAGCGGCGTCCCGTCGGCGACGGCGACCATGCCCGCGTGCAGCGAATAGCCGATGCCGACGCCGCCGCCGTGGTGCACGGACACCCACGTCGCGCCGGCGGCCGTGTTGACGAGCGCGTTGAGGATGGGCCAGTCCGCGATGGCGTCGCTGCCGTCGCGCATGCCCTCCGTCTCGCGGAACGGCGAGGCGACCGATCCCGAGTCGAGGTGGTCGCGGCCGATGACCATCGGCGCCGCGACCTTCCCCTTCTCGACGAGCTCGTCCATCGCGACGCCGAGCTCGGCGCGCTCGCCGTAGCCGAGCCAGCACACCCGGGCGGGCAGGCCCTGGAACGGGACGCGCTCGCGCGCGAGACGGATCCAGCGCACCAGGACGTCGTCGTGCGGGAAGAGCTCGAGCACGAGGTCGTCGGTGCGCGCGATGTCTGCCGTGCTCCCGGACAGGGCGACCCAACGGAACGGTCCGCGGCCTTCGGCGAGCATCGGACGCAGGTACTCGACGACGAAGCCGGGGTAGGCGAAGGCGTCCGCGAAGCCGCCCCGCTGCGCCATCGCGCGCAGGTTGTTGCCGTAGTCGAACGCGACCGCGCCGCGGCGCGCGAGAGCGACGATGGCCTCGCAGTGCCGCGCCATGCTCTCGAGCGAGCGGCGCACGTACGCGTCGGGGTCCGCGCGGCGGACGGGCTCGGGGTCCTCGACGCCGGCCGGGACGTATCCGTCGAGGGGGTCGTGCGCGCTCGTCTGGTCGGTCACGACGTCGACCGCGACCTTCCGGCGCACGATCTCCGGCAGCGCCTCGGCGGCGTTGGCCACGACCGCGATCGAGCGCGCGACGCGCGCGCGGCGGTAGCGCTCCACGCGCGCGAGCGCGTCGTCGAGCGAGGACGCGACCTCGTCGACGAAGCCCTGCCGTCGCCGCCGCTCGACGCGCCGCGGGTCGACCTCGACGACGAGCGCCACGCCTTCGTTCATCGTGACGGCCATGGGCTGCGCGCCGCCCATGCCCCCGAGGCCGGCGGTGACGACGAGGCGGCCGGCCAGCGTGCCGCCGAAGTGACGGCGCGCCACGGCGGCGAACGTCTCGTACGTGCCCTGGAGGATGCCCTGGGTCCCGATGTAGATCCAGGAACCCGCGGTCATCTGCCCGTACATCGTCAGCCCCAGAGACTCGAGGCGGTGGAACTCGTCCCACGTCGCCCAGTGCGGGACCAGGAGCGCGTTCGCGATGAGCACGCGCGGCGCCCACTCATGCGTGCGGAAGACCCCGACGGGCTTCCCCGACTGCACCAGCAGCGTCTCGTCGGAGCGCAGGCGGCGCAGTGTGGCGAGGATGCGATCGAACGCGTCCCATGAACGCGCGGCGCGCCCCGTCCCGCCGTAGACGACGAGGTCCTCCGGCCGCTCGGCCACCTCGGGATCGAGGTTGTTCTGGATCATGCGGAACGCCGCCTCCTGCGGCCAGGCGGCGCAGTGCAGCTCGCTGCCGCGCGGGGCACGGACCGCGCGGGGAACGGCGGTCACGGCGCCATTGTCGTCCCGCGCCCGGCTACTCGGCCGGGACCGACCTCTGCCGCACCGCGGCGGCGAGCACGTCGCGCGCGATCACGTCCGAGAGCGCGGCGATCTCCGGCGCGAGGGGGCGGTCCTCGTCGAGGGTGGGCGAGCCCTCGCGGATGAGGGCGCGCACCGTCTCGAGCGGCGCGGACGTCCGCATGCCGAGGAGGTCGAGGCCCTGCGCGGCACAGAGCGCCTCGATGGCGAGGATGTCGCGCACGTTGCGGACGACGGCCGCGAGCTTCTGCGCGGCGTGGACCCCCATGCTCACGTGGTCCTCCATCCCCGCGGACGTCGGGACCGACTGCATCGACGCGGGCAGCGCGCGCAGGCGATCCTCCGCTACGAGGGCGGCGGCGGTGTACTGGGCGACCATGAACCCCGAGCTCGCTCCCGGGCGGCGCGTGAGGAACGGAGGCAGCCCCGAGGTGTGCCCGTTCGTCATGCGGTCGATGCGCGCTTCGGAGATCTCCCCCAGCTGCCCGACGGCGATGGTCGCGAGGTCGAGCGCGATCGAGACGGGCTGGCCGTGGAAGTTGCCGCCGGAGAGGACGCGCCCGTCCTCGGGGAAGACGAGCGGATTGTCCGTGACGGAGTCGATCTCGCGCTCGAGGACGCTCCGAACGTAGCCGAGGGCGTCGCGCGTGGCGCCGTGGACCTGCGGGATGCAGCGGATCGAGTACGGATCCTGGACGCGAGGGTCCCCGGTGCGGTGCGACTCGCGGATGGCGCTGCCCTCGACCAGCGCGCGCAGCGTCCGCGCGACGCTCTTCTGGCCGGGATGCGGGCGCGCCTCGTGGATCCGGGCGTCCCAGGCCTGATCCGTCGCGCGGAGGGCCTCCGCCGAGAGCGCCGCGATGATGTCGGCGGCCTCCGCGACGACCTCGGCGTCGTGCAGCGCGAGGCAGCCGATCGCCGTCATCACCTGCGTCCCGTTGATGAGGGCCAGGCCCTCCTTCGGCCCGAGCTGGATCGGCTTGAGGCCGGCGTGCTTCAGCGCCTCGGCCGCGGGCTTTCGCTTGCCGTCGTGGAACGCCTCGCCCTCGCCGATGAGGACGAGCGCCATGTGCGCGAGCGGCGCGAGGTCACCCGACGCGCCGACGCTCCCGTACATCGGCATGACCGGATGCACGCCGCGCCCGAGCATGTCGACGAGGAGCTCCAGCGTCTCCTTGCGGACGCCCGACCTCCCCGCCGCGAGCGTGTTCGCCCGCAGCAGCATCGTCGCGCGCACGACGTCGACGGGGAGCGGGTCGCCCACGCCGACGGCGTGGCTGCGCACGAGGTCGCGCTGCAGCGTGCGCAGGTCCGCGGCGGGTATCTTCACCGTCGAGAGGTCGCCGAAGCCGGTGTTGATGCCGTAGATCGGCTCGTCGCCCCTGGCCAGCTCCTCGACGAGCTTTGCCGCCGCCTGGACCCTACCCTCGGCGCGGCGCTCGATGGCGATGGCGACGTTCCCGCGCGCGACGCCGACGATCTCGGCGATCGTCAGATCCTGACCGGTGATGCGGATGGTGGTCAGGGGAGACTACCGGGGGACTGCGCCCCCCGAGGACCCCCCGGGGACGCTCGTCCTGTACTCGGCGCTCATCTCCCGGTAGTGCTCCGACGCCGCATGCGTCCACCGCGAATCCTCGGGCCGCACGTCACGCGCGACACGGGCAGGCACGCCGACGACCATCTTCCGCTCGCCGACCTCCATGCCGGCGGGGAACACCGCGCCGGCGCCGACGAGACTTCCGCTTCCGACCTTGTTGAACCCGGTGAGGACGGACGCCGTCCCGATGAGGACGTTGTCGCCCACGACGCTCGAATGGACGATCGCGCCGTGTCCGATGGTGCAGTTCGCACCGATGATGGTGGGCGCGCCGTGATCGGTGTGGATGACGGAGTTGTCCTGGACGTTCGTCCCCGAGCCGATCCGCACGTACGACGTATCCGCGCGGACCGTCACCCCGAACCAGATCGACGCGCCCGACGCGATCTCGACGTCGCCGATGATGCTCGCCGTCGGCGCGACCCACGCGTCGTCGGCGACCTTCGGCATCTTCCCTTGATACGGATAGAGAGGCACCGCGAGAATGGTATGGGTGAGCAACGGCAAGCGCACAAAGGATCTGCACGTCGAGTCCATCCGCCCGCTGGTCCCTCCGGCCATCCTGCTGGAGGAGCTCCCGCTGCCGGAGGCCGGCGCGCGCGCGATCGCGGGCTGGCGGCAGGAGGTCGCTCGCATCCTCGACCACGAGGACGATCGGCTCCTCGTCGTGGTCGGGCCGTGCTCCATCCACGACCCCGCCGCCGGGATCGACTACGCCATGCGGCTCCGTCTCTTGGCCGATCAGCTCGCCGCCGACCTGCGGATCGTCATGCGCGTCTACTTCGAGAAGCCGCGCACGACGGTCGGGTGGAAGGGGCTCATCAACGACCCGCACCTCGACGGCAGCTACAAGATCAACGAGGGGCTGCACATCTCGCGGAAGATCCTGCTCGACCTCGTGTCGCTCGGACTTCCCGCGGGGTGCGAGTTCCTCGACCCGATCTCGCCGCAGTTCACGTCGGACCTCGTGAGCTGGGGCGCGATCGGCGCGCGCACGACCGAGAGCCAGGTCCACCGCGAGCTCGCGTCGGGCCTGTCGATGCCGGTCGGCTTCAAGAACGGCACCGGTGGAGGCGTGCAGATGGCGCTCGACGCCATCCGCGCGGCGTCGCATCCGCACGCGTTCCTCGGCGTCACCGACCAGGGGCTCGCGGGCATCGTCATGACGAGCGGCAATCCGGACTGCCACGTCATCCTGCGCGGCGGCCGTCAGGGACCGAATTACGACCACGCGCACGTGCAGCGCGTCCTCGGGATGCTGCGCGAGGAGCACATGCGCCCGCGCGTCATGATCGACTGCAGCCACGACAACAGCAGCAAGGACCATCGGAAGCAGCCCGCCGTCGCGCGCGACGTCGCCGCGCAGGTCGCGGACGGCGAGCGCGGGATCGTCGGGCTGATGGTCGAGAGCTTCCTCGTGGAAGGCCGTCAGGACCTACGCGATCGCTCGGCGCTCGTGCACGGGCAGAGCATCACCGACGCCTGCATCGGGTGGGACGAGACGGCGAGGCTGATGAAGGATCTCGCCGCGGCGGTGCGCGCGCGGCGTGCGGCGCCGGCTACGCCGTCGCCGTCTGCCCCAGCCGGTAGCCGAACCCTCGCGACGTCTCGATAGCGACCTCGGCGACGCCGGCGTCCAGGAGCTTCTTCCGCAGCCGCCCGACGTGCACGTCGACGAGGCGCGTGTCGCTGCCCGGCTCGTAGCCCCACACCGTCGTCAGCAGGTCGTCGCGCGTGAAGACGCGGCCCGGCTCGCCGGCGAGCGTGCGCAGCAGCTTGAACTCCGTCGGCGTGAGCGCGATGTGCCGCTCGCCCGCGATCGCCTGCACGCTGGCGAGGTCGACGACGAAGCGCCCGAACCGGAGCTGCGATCGCCCGTCGCCCAGCGGAGCGTGCCCGCGGCGCAGCAGCGCACCGACGCGCGCGAGGAGCTCGTCGTTGTCGAACGGCTTCCCGACGTAGTCGTCGGCTCCGATGCGCAGACCGACGACACGGTCGGGCGCGTCGCGCTTCGCCGAGAGGAAGAGGACGGGCACGTCGCTCTCGCGGCGCAGCTGCAGGCAGAGGCTGATGCCGTCGACGCTCGGCATGAGCACGTCGAGGATGACGAGGTCGGGCTGGACCGCGGTGAACGTCTCGATCGCCTTGCGCGAGTCCGTCACGAGGCGGGCCTCGTAGCCCTCCTCGCGGAGGAGCTCGCAGACCGCGGCGGCGATGGCCTCGTCATCGTCGACGACGAGGACCTTGGCCAGGGTCGTCGTTCGGTCGGGGCCTGTCGGCTGCGTCTCGATCATGCAACGGAGCCGTGAAGCAGGCTCCGTGCCGATCCAACGGCCGCCGGCTCAGCGCCCTACTTACGCTCCTCTTTGTTCGCGTCGGAGACGCAGTAGGCCGTGTCGGGGATGGCCTCCAGGCGCTCCTCGGGGATGGGCCCGCCGCACACGACGCAGCGTCCGTAGGCGCCGTCGTCCATGCGCCGGAGCGCGTCCTGGATGCGCCCGATGCGCGCCTCGATCAGCCGCTGCTGCGTCAGGTCGAGCTCGCGCGACTCCGTCTCCGTCGCCGCGTCAGCGGGGTGCTGGTCGCGCAGCGACAGCTCTCCGCCGCTCTCCTGCTGGCCGATCGCGATGCGCTCGCGGACCAGGGCGAGAGAGCTCTCGGCGTCGCCGAGATCGTGCTCCAGCCGGCGGCGCTGTGCGGCCATCTCCATCGCTCACAATGGTGCCACCGATGGCGACGCCCGCTCCTGCCCATCCGACGGATCACGGCCGTGCCGACCAGCCCTATCTCGACCGCGATTGGCTGGCGGCGCATCTTCAAGAGGAGAGACGCAGCGCGGACCTCCTCGGCGAGACGCGCGAGGCGCTCTTCGGCGCGCAGGACGGCATCGTCAGCATCTTGACGGTCGTCAGCACGCTGAGCGGCGCGACGTCCGACCACCACGTCGTGCTGCTCGGGGGCATCGCGACGACGATCGCCGAGATCTTCTCCATGGCGGCGGGCGAGTACATGGGATCGCGCTCGCAGCATCAGGTGTTCGAGGCGCAGATCGCGCGGGAGCGCAAGGAGGTCGAGGAGCGCCCGGGTGAATCGCAGGCCGAGGTGGCGTTCATGCTCGAGGAGGAGGGCCTGCAGCGCGACCAGGCCGAGCGCGTCGCCGGCGTCCTCGCGACGAACAAGGACGTCCTCCTGCGGACGATGGTGGAGAAGGAGCTCGGGCTCTCGGCGGAGCCCGACGCCCACGCGCTGCGCGGCGCGCTCGTGCTGTCGGGCGCGCTCGGCGTCGCCGCGATGGTGCCGCTCCTGCCATACGTCTTCCTCGGCGTCCACACCGCGCTCCTCGTGTCGATCGGCGGCTCCGCCCTGGTGCTGTTCCTCCTCGGCGTCGCGAAGTCGCGTTTCGTCGAGGCCGGCGGGATCCGCTCGGGCCTCGAGATCGTGCTCCTCGCCGCCGTCGCCGGCGGCGCGGGCTATCTCTTCGGCACCCTCCTCCCGGCCATCGTCAGGGCCGCGCCCGTCCCCTGATCGCGGGCGCGCCTCCGGCAGCTCCATCGAGGGCGCGCACGCGAGCGCGACGGGGCTCCGGTACGACGGCGGACGGGTCACCCGCAACATGGCCGACCAGGTGTCCGGGCAGGACCTCCTCGTTCCCGCGGTGCCGCAGTACCGCCCGCCGACGACGTAACGGCGCGACGCGCCTGGTCGTGACCGTGCCTCTAGCCTGAGGCGGTGCCGGGGCCGCACGTCCCCTTCCCGCCGCAAGAGGCCGAGCTCGTCGAGGAGATCCCTCTCGGCGAGAAGTGGCAGTACGAGCCGAAGTGGGACGGCTTCCGCGGCGTGCTCGAGAACGACGGCGGCGAGCTCGCGCTGTGGAGCCGGAACGGCCGGCCGCTCCTGCGCTACTTCCCCGAGCTGCGGCCGCTCGGCGACCTTCTCCCGCCGCACTCCGCCCTCGACGGCGAGATCGTCATCGAGCGCGAGGGGCGGCTCGACTTCGACGCGATGCAGCTGCGGCTCCACCCGGCGGAGAGCCGCATCCGCAAGCTCGCCGCGGAGACGCCCTCGACGTACATCGCCTTCGACGTCCTGCTGTGGGCGGGTGACCCGATCCACGCGCGGCCGCTGCGCGAGCGCCGTGCCGCGTTGCTCGCGAAGGCGAAGGGCTTCCGCATCTCCCCGGCGTCGACGGACGTCGCGCAGGCGCGCGCGTGGCTCGCGCGTCTCGAGACGCTCGGCCTCGACGGCGTGATCGCGAAGCGCCTGGACCTGGCGTACATGCCGGGCTCGCGCGAGGCGGTGCGGAAGGTGAAGAAGCACAAGACCGCGGACTGCGTGATCGTCGGCTACCGCACGAACGGCACGCGCATCGCGGTCCTCAACCTCGGGCTGTACCGGCCGGACGGGACGCTCGACTTCGCGGGGCACACCTCCGGGATCGCGGGTCCGTTGCAGCAGCGGCTGCAGGAGATGCTGCCGCCGCTCCGCGTCGAGGAGGAGACGACGACCGGACGCCACCCCGGCGGCGAGAGCCGCTGGTCGCGCGGGCGCGACCTCGAGTGGACGCCGGTGCGCCCGGAGGTCGTGTGCGAGGTGCGTTACGACAAGGTCGAGGAGGACCGCTTCCGCCACGGCACGCGCTTCCTGCGCTTCCGGCCGGACAAGGATCCGAAGGACTGCACCTGGGAGCAGGTGCGCCCGCGCCGCCGCCGCGGCGACCCGACGCTCGAGGATCTGCTGGTGACCGCCTAGTCGCGCCCCTCGCGCCTCTTCTTCTCTTCGTACTCCTTCCGCCAGTCGCGCGGCGGACCCGTGCGCGTCCGCGGCTTCGGGCCCTTCCCCGGCGGCTTGATCCCGAGCTTCTCGAAGAGCGGCGCGATGCTGCGCTTGGCGCTCCACATGTCCGCGGTGAGATCTCCCGATCGGCGCACGCGCTCACGCATCGTCGTCAGCGTGAAGTCGGCGGGATCGACGTCCGCGACCTCGCGCCAGCGCAGAGGAGCGGAGCAGCGCGCGTCGCTGGTCGGGCGTACCGAATAGGCGGAAGCGATGGTCCGGTCGCGCGCGTTCTGGCCGTAGTCGACGAAGACGCCGGTCCGCTGGCGCACGGCCCACGTCGTCGTCGCGATCGTCGGCACCCTCTTCTCGACCTCTTTCGCCATCGCCTTGGCGAAGCGCCGCACTTCGGGGAACTCGAGGTCTCGCTCGATGGGGGCGAGGATGTGCATGCCCGTCGCGCCGGAGGTCTTGGGATAGCTCGCGAGCCCCAGCTCGTCCATCACGTCCTTCACGACGAGGGCGATCTCGCGAACGTGCGGCCACTGACCCTCCGCGCTCGGATCGAGGTCGATGAGGAGGTAGTCGGGGCGCTCCACGTCGTCGATGCGCGAGTGCCAGGTGTGGATCTCGATGCAGCCGAGGTTGGCGAGCCAGGCGAGCGACGCGGGGCTGTCCAGGACCGGGAAGTCCGCGTTGCGCCCGCTCGGGAAGTGGATGCGGAAGGTCTCGAGCCAGGCCGGGTGCGGGACCGGCACGCGCTTCTGGTAGAAGAAGTCGCCGTCGACGCCGTTGGGGTAGCGCTTCATCTGCGCCGGGCGCTTGCGGACGTGGGGCAGGACGGCGTCCGCGAGATCGACGTAGTACTCGATCAGGTCGCCCTTGGTGAGCGCGCGGGCGGGGAAGAAGACCTTGTCCTGATTCGTGAGCGCGACGTCGTGACCGCCGATGCGCATCCACGCAGTATCGGCGGCGCCCTACTGGACGTGCGCTTGGTGCGAGACCCCCTCGATGGTCCGCAGCAGCCCGTCGAACTCGAACGGCTTGTGCACGACCGCGTCGGCGCCACGGATGTGATGGCGACCGGGCGGGATCGCGGCGGAGACCACGATCACCGGGATGCTCCGCGTCGCGGCGTTCGCGCGCATGTGCCGCAGCAGCGTGTAGCCGTCGACGTCCGGGAGCATCAGGTCGAGCAGGACGACGTCGGGCTCGCGCCGCAGCATGTCGACCGCTTCGTGCGCGTCGCGGGCGAGGAGGACCTCGTACCCCTCCGCCGCGAGGAAGCTCTGGTAGAGGTACGACAGGTCCGGGTCGTCCTCGATCGCGAGTATCCGTAGCGCGCTCATGAGGCGGCTTCATGCCGCACTATCGGTGCCGCGCTAGCGGCAGGCTCGGAGCAGCTCCTCGACCCGATCGAGCGGCGGACGCTGCGGATCGGCGGACAAGGGCTGGACGCACACGTGATCCGCGCCGTTCCGTCGATGCGTCAAAACGCGGTCAACGATCCGTTCGAGCGGGCCCCAGGCGACGATCGCGTCGACGAGGCGGTCGCTCGGCGTCGCGATCTCTTCATCCGACCAACCGAGCCGCCGCAGGTTGTTCGCGTAGTTGTCGAGCCGCGTGTAGCCGGACATGTGCGCCCGCGCGGTCTCCCGCGCGCGAGCGGGATCCGTCTCGAAGACGACCGCTTGCTCGACCGCGAGCACCGGGCCCTCGCCCAGGGTCTTGCGCGCGAGCGCGGTGTGCTCGACGGGGACGAAGTACGGGTGTGCGCCCGCGGCGCGTTCGCGCGCCAGCCGCAGCATCTGCGGCCCGAGCGCGGCGAGGACCCGCGGCGGCATCTGTGCCGGCTCGGGGCCGACGTACCGCGCGGCGTCCATCGCGTCGAGGTACTCGCGCATGCGTCCGATCGGCTTGTCGTACGTGCCGCCGGTGCGCCGGCGCACGACCGGGGCGTGGCTGATGCCGAGGCCGAGGACGAACCGGCCGGGGAACGCGTCGCCGAGGGCGCGCGCGCCGTTCTGCATCGCGACCGCGTCGCGGGCCCAGATGTTCGCGATGCCCGTCGCGAGGGGGATGCGCTCGGTCCACGAGAGCACCAGGGTGGCGTGGGCGAAGATGTCCTTGCTCATCCCGGTCTCGGCGATCCACAGCGCGCCCGCGCCCATCGCTTCGATGCGCCGCGCCGCGTCCCGCGCGTCGGCGCTGGTCATGCGATCGAGGGCGGACGTCCAGACGCCGACCGGGCCGATCCGCTCCGCGACCGCGCGTCCGGGATGCGCCACGCCGGAAGCGTATCCACCGCCGCGCAAAGAACGCACGTTCTACGAGCGCGCCGGGCTCGCAGCCGGAAGGGCTAGCGGCGGACGGTGTGGCCCCGCAGCGGGTCGAGCGCCTTGGCCCAGTCGACGAGACGGTCGATCGGCACGCCTCCGGTCGCGGTCCACTCGTGCCGATCGTCGTCGACCATTCCGTCGCAGTAGGCCCAGCGGCCGCGGTAGACGGTCAGCCCGCCGCGTCCGCCGCGCGACGGCGCCTCGCGATGCGCCACCCTCTCGCAGACCCAGTGCACCACCGCGTCGGTGGGTCGCACGTGCGCGGCGCTCTCGTCGTGCCATAGCGGAGGCTGCACGCGCATCACTCCCTCCACAGCGAGCCCTGCGCCGGCTCGTCGTGCTCGGGCCAGAACGGATCGTCCGACAGCTTCACCGCGGTCTTCACGCGCGCCGGGTCGACGCGCACGCGGCCCTGCGGACCCTCGAGCTCGGCCGTGAGGATCCCCCCGCTATCGGCCCAGCAATGAACGAGGTCGCCCTCCGGCGTCCGGTACGTCCCCAGATCGACGGTCGTGTTCATCGACCTGCTCCCCCGTGCGCGGACCGTCGTCCGCCCGATGCCGCGACTGCAAGTCTGACACCGAGCAGGACACCCAGGGCCCTCTCGCTCGGCGCCGATCGATCGTGCCGCGAGCGTTCCGCGAGTGTCACGCGTGAAGCGGTGTCGAGGCAAGAGGAAGGATGCGCGTGCGCGCGCGAGCGGCCGCCGAGGGAGCGGTCAGACCGCGTGCTGCGCGAGCGGCCGCGGCAGCGGCTCCTCCTTCTTGACGCGCTCGGCCGCGCGACCGATGAGCACCGCGCAGTGCGCGCCGGAGAGCACCTTGTCCGCGGTCGTCCCCTGTAGGAAGCCCTCCCCGATCCCTGTCCCGCGCGATCCCAGGACGATGAGATCCGCGCCCAGGCCCCTCGCGCGCTCGAGGATCCGGTCGGCGACGTCGCCGCGCTCGACGACGATGTGCGTCGTCCAGAGGGGCGGGAGCTGGCAGGCCGCGACGTGGAGCAGGTCCTGCGCGCGCGTCAGGTCGACGCGCGCGTCGGGCAGGACGTGCATGAGCACGACGTTGGTATCGCGGGGCAGCGGGAGGACGGCGAGCGTGGCGATCGCGGCACGGGAGTCGGGCGAGCCGTCGACGGCGACGAGCACCCGCCGCGGCGCATGGCGGCGCTCGCGTACTACGAGGACGGGCAGCGGCGACGAGCGCGCCAGGCTGCGCGCGGTGCTTCCGAGGATCGCGCCGGCGATGAGCCCGCGCCCGCGCGATCCGAGGACGATGAGCTCCGAGCGCGTCGCGACGGCAGTGGTGAGGATCGCCCGTGCGGGCGAGCCTGCGCCGACGTGGACGTCCGCGTGGATGCCGCGCGCGCCGAGGTGCCGCGCCGCGAGGTCGGCGATCTCCGCGGCGGCGGTCTCCTCGACCAGCGGTGAGATCCCGCCGTCGCCGCCCAAAGCCGCCGGGCGAAGCGGGACCACGGTGAGCACGGTCACGGTGTCCGTCTCACGGCGGTGCGGCATGTCGCAGAGCATCTCGAGGGCGACGTCCGCGGCGGCCGAGCCGTCCGTGGCAAAGAGGATCCGGATAGTGCCGCTCCTTTTCCTGCTTCTGGCTTCATCGAGGGTGTGGCCCGGTCCGTCGGTCACGCTAGGGGCATACGGACGCACATCGGATGGCGGAGCGCGGTCGTCGGCTGGGCCGATCGCGTGTGCGTGCGCGCAGGTCGCTGGCCGCGCGGTCTCCGTCCGGTCGCTTCCCGTTACCCGAAAGGCTCTATGGCCCGAGACGGCCCTGGCTAGCGTCGGACCCCGGAGGTGGAGCCATGACACTCGCTCGCTGGACCCCGCTACGCGACCTCATGTCCATGCGAGAGGCGATGGACAAGCTATTCGACGAGAGCCTCATCCCGCCGGCGTTCCTCACGATGGAGCACCGGACCTTCCCGGTCGACCTGTACGAGACCGCGGAGACGTACACGCTGAAGGCGTCCCTTCCGGGCATGGACCCGCTCAAGATCGGCGTCGAGGCGATGTCCGATGCGGTCACCGTGAAGGGTGAGCTGGTCGAGGAGAAGGAGGAGAAGAAGGGTGCCGTCGTACGCCAGGAGCGCCGGTATGGGCGCTTCGAGCGCACCATCGGGCTGCCCGTGGCGATCGATCCGGCCAAGGTCGAGGCCACGTACGAGCACGGCGTGCTCACGCTCGTAATGCCGAAGTCACAGGTCGTGCGCCCGAAGAGCATCGAGGTGAAGGTCCGCTAGGACCAAAGTCACGGGGCGGTCGTGACCGGCCGGGCCGGGGATGATGCCAAGGACCCTCTGCATGCCCCCGGCCCGCCCCCACGATGGGGGCATGTCGGAGACGCCGAGCTGGCTCGACGGTCTGGTCGGTAACGTCCGCTGCGCCGCTTGCGGCCGTCTCTACGCCCGGAGCGACCTGCGGCCGGTCGGGCAACGCGACCAGCACTGGTTCGTCCGCTGCACCTGCAGCGCGTGCGGGAGCCAGGGCATCGCGGTCGTGATGGTGCAGGCCGCCGTGGTCCCCGCCCCAGCCGCGCCGACCCGTCCGGCCATCACCGTCGACGACGTGCTGAGCGCCCACGAGCTCCTCCGCGACTACAGCGGCAACGTGGACGGCCTCTTCGGCGCCGGGAGCTCGCGCACCCGCTAAAGGCGCGGCCCCGCACCGCGACGCATCATCGGCGCGTGCGCGCGATGGTCCTCGGTAGGGCCGGGACCCCGCTGGCGCCCCGCGAGCTCGCGGAGCCGCGCCCTGGCCCGGGCGAGATCCTCATCGCGGTGAGCGCCTGCGGCGTGTGCCGCACCGACCTGCATATCCGCGACGGCGAGCTGCCGCGCCCGTCGCTGCCGCTCGTGCCGGGGCACCAGGTCGTCGGTCGCGTCGTCGCCCGCGGCGACGAGGCGCGGCGCTTCGCGCCGGGCGTGCGCGTCGGCGTGCCGTGGCTGGGCGGGACCGACGGCAGCTGCGCGTACTGCCGGGGCGGACGGGAGAATCTCTGCCCCGGCGCCGTCTTCACCGGCTACACGCGCGACGGTGGCTTCGCCGAGCTGTGCACCGCGAACGAGCGCTTCTGCTTCCCGCTCCCCGACGCGCTCGACGACGCGCACTCGGCGCCGCTCCTGTGCGCCGGCCTCATCGGCTACCGCGCGCTGCGGCTCGCCGGCGACGCGCCGCGCCTCGGCCTCTACGGCTACGGCTCCTCGGCGCACCTCGTCGCGCAGGTCGCGCGCGACCAGCCGCGCCGCATCTTCGCGTTCACCCGTCCGGGCGACGACGCCGGACAGCGCTTCGCCCGCGACACCGGATGCGACTGGGCCGGCGGATCGGACGAGCGGCCGCCCGAGCCGCTCGACGCGGCCATCGTGTTCGCGCCTGTCGGCGCGCTCGTGCCGGCCGCGCTCCGCGCGCTCGCGCCGGGCGGCGTCGTCGTGTGCGCGGGGATCCGCATGAGCGACATCCCGTCGTTCCCCTACGAGCTGCTCTGGGAGGAGCGTCACATCCGATCGGTCGCGAACCTCACCCGCCGCGATGGCGAGGAGTTCCTCCCGCTCGCGGCGCGCCTCGGCCTGCGGCCGACCGTCGAGGTGTTCCCGCTCGCCGACGCGGAGGCCGCTCTCGCGGCGCTCCGCGCCGGCCGCATCACCGGATCGGCGGTGCTCCGCGTCAGCTGATGCTGAGCATCGGGCCGGGCCGCACGCGCGGCGTCGCCACCCGCGCGCCGCGCGCCATGCGGAGCAGGTAGAAGAGCCAGATCGGGGTCGTCACGATCCCGCCCGTGAGCGCGTCCGCGATGCCGGGCACGAATACGTCGTCCGTATGCGGGATCAGCCAGATGGACAGCGCTTGGTACACGCCGACGGGGAGAAGAACGATGGCCGAGAGCCCGAACACGAACGTGCCGAGCACGACGTAGGCGCGGTGGAGGGCCGACGTGTCGTCGTCGCCGCCGACCGCGCGCCGCCCGAGCTTGTGGCCGACGTAGAACAGCAGCCCGAACAGGCCCGTCGTCAGGCCGCCGATGAGGTCACCGGAGAGCCGCTGCTCGCTTTGATGCTGGTACTGCAGCGCCAGCTGTGCCGGCTCGGGGCACTGTCCCGGCGGGCAGGGTGTCACCAGCGGGGGACGGCCGTAGGCCGTCTCGAGGCCGAAGGCGTTCCCCATGCCCCACGCCAGGAGCAGCGAGACGCCGACGGTGACCGTGATCACGCCGGCCAGAGAGGCGAGGTAGAGGTACAGGCGCAGCAGGCTCTGACCGGACAGGTCGACGCCCACCAGGTCGCGCCGGAAGATGAGCAGGAGCGCGAGGATGACCGTGCAGGTCACGCCGACCGCGACGAGGATGCCGATCGTCATGTGGACCACCTCCTGGAGGCTGTTCCCCGGACGACGAGGACCGAAGTGGGTGCGTGGGTGAGCACGCCGCGCGCGACGCTTCCGAGCGCGAGGCGGGCGAGGCCGGTGCGGCCGCGCGTGCCGACGACGATGAGGTCGGCGCCGGCGAGCCGCGCGCCGTCGATGATCGAGCTCACCGGCCCGCCGTCCATCGTGAGCGGCGTCGCCGAGAGCCCGCGCGCGGATAGGCGACGCGCGGCCTCTCGCGCGACTCGCTCGTGCGCCGCGCGCATCTCGTCGATCATCTCCTGGTACGCGTCGGCGTCGACGGCACCCGTGCCGAACGGGTCGAGCATCGACGCGACCGTCGCGAGGTTGGCGACGCTCACCACCGTCACGGCCGGCGCCGCCAGGAACGGCCACGTCGCGATGACCTCCTCGGCTTCGCGCGCGCAGTCGGATCCGTCCACGGCGAGGACCACGCCGCGGAGCGTGCTCGTCCGCGCGACCAGGACCGGGCACGGCGCGTGGTCGACGACCTCGGCCGAGACCGATCCGAGCAGCGCGGTGGCGATGGGACCGCGCCCGCGGCTGCCGACGACGATGACGTCGGCTTCCGTGCGGCACGCCTCTTCGACGATCGCGCTCGCGGGCCGGCCGAAGAGCAGCGTCGTCGCGATCTCGCGGCCGGGAGCGCGCAGCGCCTGCTGCGCGTCGGAGAGCTCGAGGTCGATGCCCTCGCGGATCCGCTCGTAGAGCGTCTCGTAGCGCGAGGCGTGCTCGTCGAGCATGCCGTCGATCGTCGGCGCGACGGCGAGGACCTGGATGCGGCTGGGCACGGGCCAGGCGATGGATGCGATGAGGGACTGCGCGCGAAGGGCGTCCGGCGACGCGTCGGTCGCGAAGAGGACCTTCATGCCGCGGATGCTCGCCCCGGGCGCCTCGCGCTCCGAGGGGCATTCGGCTCATGGCCCGATGGGATCGGCGACACCGTTCGGGGGGTCGACCGACGGTACCGCCGAACGGCCCTAGGTGCGGTCGCGGCGCGCTCGCACCATCGGAGCGTGACCCTCATCGCGCGCTCGGCCCTTCGTCGCGGCCCTCGCCCCGCTCGTGCGCGTCCCGCGCTCCCCATGCCCCGCGAGCTGCTCGACGCGACGAGCGAGGCCGACATCGTCAGCATCCCCGCGCGCTCGGTGATCGCGATCGACGGCGAAGGCGAGCCCGGGAGCGAGCGGTTCCAGCGGGCGCTGCGCGCGGCGTACGGCATCGCGGTCACGCTCAAGCTCGCGCGCAAGCGCGAGCGGCGCGACGACTTCGCGATCGGCCCGCTCGAGGGACGCTGGTGGTCGGATCAGATCCTCCCGTGCTCGCTCGCGCCGCGCCACGCCTGGCGCTGGACGCTCCGCATGGCCGTCCCGCGCGACGTCACCAAGAGGGACCTCTCCCGCGCGGTCGCGGCGGTGACGGCGAAGCGCGGAGGAGCGCTCGAGAAGAGCGAGGACGCGCGGCGCGTGCGCCTCGATCGCCTTCCGCGGCAGCGCGTCGGCCGCATCCTGCACGTCGGCCCGTACGCGACGGAGAGCGCGAGCCTGGCGAAGGTGCGTGACGAGATCGAGCGCCACGGACTGTCGTGCGCCGACCGTCACGCGGAGGTCTATCTCGGCGACCCGCGTCGCGCTCGGCCGGACCGCCTGCGTACCGTTCTTCTCCGCGAGCTCGCGGAGGAAGGCCCTCCGTCCTAGCGACCGGATCCGGGGAGGCGATCCTCATGGGCATCGACGTCAAGATCCACTTCGTCTGCGTGCGCGGGTCCCATCACCGCCATGCGAGCGTAGCGGTGGGCTTGTGCGAGCACCTCGGCTGCCCCGCGTTCTGCCCCGCCGGCGACGTCGGCGAGCACGACTGGGTGGTGACGTCGACCGACCTCGCGACGCTCGCGCGACTCGGCTACGTCGTGAGCCGTGATCCGGCGGAGCGCGACGAGGGGCAGGTCCTGATCAAGGTGTGACGTCGCGACGCCGCTGGGGCGTCGCCGCGATGGGGAGCGCGAGCGCGCGACCCACCGAAGGGGCCTCCCTTCGCTACACCGGCATGGGTGCGACGCCGAGGTCGGCGAGGCGCGGCTTCTCGATCCGCGCGAAGTCCTCGTAGCGCATGCTCATCGTCGTCGTGTGCGTCCCCAGGCGGAACGAGATCAGCTCGTTCTTCGCGAGCGTGTCGTCCATCACGGCGGAGAGCCCGTACAGATGCCCGAACGGCGGCATCGCGCCCGCGTCGCAATCCGCGAAGCGCCCCGCGAACTCGTCTTCGCTCGCGAGCCGGACGTGCTTCGCCTGGATGACGGCGCGCAGCCTTTCGAAGCTGAGCTTCTCCGACGCCGGCAGGACGACCATGCGCATCTCGCCGTCGGCGACGACCATGACCACCTTCGCGAAGGCGCGCCCCTTCACGTGCTCGGTCCCCGCGACCTCCTGGGCCGTGAACGCGAGCGGGTGCTCGCGCACCTCGAACTCGACGTTGCTCTCGCGTAGATAGGCCTCGATCCGCTCCCTGCACTTCACGTCCGGCACCTCCGCGTATCGCATCCGGAGGCCGACGCTAGGAGGCGCGGAAGCGCGCCGTCACGGCTGTACGGACGATCGTGGGGGCGTCCTTGCGCACGTGGCGTGAGGCCGTACGCGATCGGGGCATGCAAAGCCCCGAGCGATCCGCGTCCGCTTCGGGATGGTGTCTGGACCTTCCCATCCCGTTCGGTGGGACCGACCCTTCGTGCCGCCACGTCGGGTCGTTCTTGATGCCGTCCCCAAGGCCGATCGCTTTGATGGGATCTCCGTTCGATCGGTCTCTCTGCGGATCCCTCGGGAGCAGCGTCACCGTATCCGCGCCTCGCCTGCCACGACAGGTCGGAGGGGACCTTTCCCGCGCGACCAACGTCCCGCGTCGTCGGTGCGGAGCGATCGGGCCAGCCGCAGAACGTCGCCCTGACGTGCGACGGACGGTCGCCGATCACGTGTCCGGCGGGCCTAGGACGGGCATGGGCGGCGGCACAGGCTCGTCCTCGATCGCCGGCGGGGAGACCACGAAGGTCACGGGGGAGCCGAGCGCTCGCCGTGCCGCCCGCGGCTCGGAGGTGACGAGGTGAAGGTGCTGCTCGCGACGGATGGGATGCCGTGCTCCCGGCCGGCCGAGGACCTCGTCGCGACCATCCTCTGGCCGCGCGGCAGCGCGATCGACGTCATGACGGCCGTGCGTCCCCTCGAGACCCCCGGCGCGATCGCGCCCGCGATGCGCGGCGCGATGCTGCGCACGTCGAAGCTGCCGGCGGAGGAGCACCTGCGGAAGCTGGCGGAGCGCATCGCGGCGCCCGGGCGTGTCGTGCGCACGGTCGCCGCGATCGGGCGGCCGGCGACCGCCATCGTCGAGGAGGCCGACCGCCTGCGGTGCGACCTTCTCGTCATGGGCAGCCGCGGACGCGGCACGTTCGCGTCGTCGCTCCTCGGATCGGTCGCCGCCGAGGTCGCGTTCCACGCCCCGTGTCCGGTGCTCGTCGCGCGCACCGCCCGCTGGGGGCGTGTCCTGTTCGCCGAGGACGGATCGGCCGAGGCCAGCGGGGCCGCCGCGCTCCTCGCGACGTGGCCCATCTTCCAGGGACTGACGACGCGCGTCGTCAGCGTGGCGCCCATCGACGGCGGCCTGTCGGTCCCCGTCCCGGCGGGACCGGTCCGTCACGCGAACGCGAGCGAGCCGTTCGCGACCGCCGTCGACGCGGTGCGGACGGCATGGGCGGATCTCGCGCGCGACCGTGCGCTCGAGCTCGAGCGGAGCGGGCTGCACGCGCGCGAGGACCCGCAGGTCGGCGACCCCGCCCGCGAGATCGTGAACGCGGCGGTGCGCTCGGAGACCGACGTCATCGTCATGGGCTCGCGCGGCAGGACCGGCCTCGAGCGGCTGCTCCTCGGGAGCGTCGCGCGGAACGTCCTCACCCACGCGCCGTGCTCGGTGCTCGTCGTGCGCCACGGGGTGGTGAGCTGATGGGCACGTCGACGACGACGCGCCCCGCCGCCGCACGCGCTCGGGGCGGATGCCTCAGCGACGAGCTCTGCGCCGAGCACAAGGAGCTCGCGCGTCAGCTCGAGCTCTTCGACGCGGTCGCCGAGAAGACGGAGGCGGCGTCGACGACCGTGCTGCGACGGGAGGTCGACCGCGCGTACGTCCTCCTCTCCGAGCGGCTCCTGCCGCATGCTCGGGCCGAGCACGAGCTCCGCACGCGGCTGGCGTCGCGCGACCACCGTCACATCCGCGAGGCGGAGGACCGGCGCGAGGTCGAGCGCCTCACGGCACGGCTCGCGGAGCGTCGCGCGGCGCTCGCGCGGATCGGCGACGCGGCCACCCGGCGCGAGATCCGGCACCTCCTCTACGAGATCCACGCGCTCACGCGCCTCCACTTCGCCGACGAGCTCCTCTCTCATCGGGACGACGAGGGCCGCTGACCTGGACGTCGCGTTCGTCGGCAGCTACGTGCCGCGGCGCTGCGGCATCGCCACGTTCACCGCCGACACGGTCGCCGCGGTACGCGCGGCGGACGCGTCGGCGCGGTGCTCCGTCATCGCCATCGACGAGCCGGGCGCGCGCCGCCCGTACGGCGAGGCGGTCGTCGGTCGCATCGTCCAGGGCGAAGCGGCCTCGTACCGCGCCGCCGCCGCGGCGATCAACGCGTCGGGCGTCGACGTCGTCAACGTCCAGCACGAGTTCGGGCTGTACGGCGTCCACCGCGGCGGCGTCTTCGTGGACCACCTCGTCGCGTTCCTGCGAGAGCTGCGCCGCCCGGTCGTCACGACGCTCCACACGGTCCTCACGCACCCGGAGGATCGGATGCGGGACAGCGTCCGCGAGATCGTCGCGCTCAGCACCGAGACCGTCGTCATGGTCGGGACGGCGGCGGACCTCCTGCGCGACACGTACGGGATCACCGGGCGCGTCCATGTGATCCCCCACGGGACGCCCGCGGTGGGCAGCTTCGGCCGGCCGCGGTCGAAAGAGGAGCTCGGCCTGGGCGGACGCACCGTCCTCTGCACGTTCGGCCTGGTCGATCGCCGCAAGGGCCTCGAGTACGCGATAGCGGCGCTGCCGCGCGTCGTCGCGCGGCACCCCGACGCGCTGTACCTCGTCGTCGGGCAGACCCACCCCGACGTCGTCCGCCGCGAGGGCGAGTGGTACCGCGAGCGCCTGCGCGAGCTCATGAGCCGCCTCGAGCTCTCCGAACACGTGCGCTTCGTCGACCGCTACCTGACGCAGCGCGAGATCGTCGACCACCTCGCCGCGACGGACGTTTACGTGACGCCGTACCTCGACCCCGACCAGATCACGAGCGGGACGCTCGCGTACGCCATGGGCGCGGGGAAGGCGATCGTGTCGACGCCGTACCTGCACGCGCGCGAGGCGCTCGCCGACGGCCGCGGCTTGCTCGTGCCGTTCCGCAGCGCGGAGGCCATCGGCGACGCGGTCAATGCGCTCCTCGCCGATGACGATTGGCGCGAGAGCGTCGGGCGCGGGGTCGCGGCGTACAGCGCCGGCACGGCATGGCCCATCGTCGGCGCGCTCGTTCTCGACCTTCTGCGCTCCGTCGCGGCGTCGTCGGCGCTGACCCCGGCGTGAAGCTCGCGGCGCGCGTCGGGCGAGGGCCGCTCATCCGGCCCGCCGACGTCCTGCCCTCGCTCCCCGAGCTGGAGGTCGTCTCCGTGTTCAATCCCGCCGCGGCGCGCGTCGGCGACGAGATCGTCCTCCTCCTCCGCGTCAGCGAGCGACCGCGGTCCGACGTGGCGCCGCCCGCGGGCGCCGTCACGCTCGAGCTGGGCGGGCCGCGCCTCGTCGCGCGGCCACTCCCGCCCGGTCTGCGCGCGGAAGACGTCGTCGGCATGACCTTCCTCGACGTCCAAGCGCGGCCGCCGCGCGTCGCGGTCGGCTACGTCCGGCGCGACACGCCCGGCCTCGACCTCAGCGATCGACGGACCATCCGCTTCAAGGGCGGCGTGTCGCTCACCGGCAGCGAGGACTACCTCTCGCAGATGTCGCACCTCCGCGTCGCGCGCAGCCGGGACGGCGTCCACTTCTCCGTCGACCGCGGTCCCGCGCTCACGCCGTCGTACCTGCTCGAGGAGTACGGCATCGAGGACCCGCGCGCCGCGCGGATCGACGGCGCGTGGCACGTCACCTACGTCTCGGTGAGCCGGCTCGGCATCACGACGAGCCTCGCGACGACGCGCGACTTCGTGGCCTTCGAGCGCCGCGGCGTCGTCCTCCACCCCGACCAGAAGGACGTCGTGCTGTTCCCCGAGCGCTTCGGCGGCCGCTACGCCGCTCTCACGCGGCCGATGCCGCAGTCGTTCGCGCGCGTCTTCGGCATCTGGATCGCGTTCTCGACCGACCTCGTCTCGTGGGGCGACCACCGCCCGCTCGCGCTTCCGCGCCCCGGGTGCTGGGACTCGGCCCGCACCGGCGCGGGCAGCGTTCCTTTCCGCACGCCGCGCGGGTGGCTCGAGCTGTACCACGGCGTCGACCACGATTCGCGCTATGCGATGGGCGCGCTCCTTCTCGACGGCGCGGACCCGCGCCGGGTCATCGCGCGGTCGCCGGAGCCGATCCTCGTCCCGCAGGAGCCTTTCGAGCGCGAGGGCGTGAACGCGGACACGATCTTCGCCTGCGGGCACGTTCCGCTCGACGACCACGGCGGGAAGGTGCGCGTGTACTACGGCGCGGCCGATTCGGTCGTCGGCGCCGCCGACGTCGACGTCACCGCGGTCCTGGCGCACCTCGAGCCGGTCCCCGACGCCGAGCAGCTCGCGCTGTGCTAGCCGCCGTGCTGCGCCAGCTCGCGCGCTCGTCCCCTACTGCATCGCGCGGCGTGGCGGCGGAGCCGCTAGTGAGCCGATCCGTCGGTGCGCAGCGCCGCCCGCGCGTGCTCGGCGAGGCGCGTCGCGTACTCCTCGAGCCGCGCGCGCACGCGCGCGTGGATCGTGCCGGCGGGATACGTGCCGTCCGCCTGGAGGACGCCGGCGGGCACGCCGGTGAGCAGCTCGATCCCCTCGTCGACGTCGTCGATGGCCCAGACGTGGAAGCGGCCCGCGGCGACCGCGGCGACGACCTCGTCGTCGAGCATGAGGTGGCGCATGTTCGTCCGCGGGACGACGACGCCCTGATCGCCGCTGAGACCGGCCGCTTTGCAGACGGCGAAGTGCCCCTCGATCTTCTCGTTGACGCCGCCGATGGCCTGGACGACGCCGCGCTGGTCGACGGATCCGGTGACCGCGATCCCCTGGCGGATGGGGGCGTCGGCGAGGCTCGAGAGGATGGCGTAGAGCTCCGCGCTCGAGGCGCTGTCGCCCTCGACGCCCGAGTAGCTCTGCTCGAAGGTGAGCCGCGCGGAGAGCGCGAGCGGATGTGAGCCGCCGTACTTGCCGAGAAGGTATCCCGCGAGGATGAGCACGCCCTTGCTGTGCGTCGGCCCCGAGAGCTCGACCTCGCGCTCGATGTCGACGACGCCGTCGAGGCCCGGTCCGGTGCGTGCCGTGATACGCGACGGCCGCGCGAACGCGTAGTCGATGAGGTCGAACACCGAAAGTCCGTTCACCTGCCCGGCGACCGCCGCGGTCGTCTCCACGCGGATCGTGCCCTCCTCGATCATCCGCTGCAGCTCCTGTTCGAGGAGGTCGCTGCGGTGGCGGCGTGCCGCGACGGCCGCGCTCACGTCCTCGGCGCGCACAGTGGCCGCGCCGGCGCGCTTTGCGACGACGGCGGCCTCGACGACGATGTCCTCGATCTGGCTGAAGCGCGCCGCGAGGCGCGAGCGGTGCGACACGAGCCGCGCGCCCTCTTCGACGATCCGCGCCACGGCCGCGGCCGAGAACGCGATGAGCTTGCGCTCCTTCACCGTCTTGGCGATGAACGCGGCGTACGTCCGCAGGCCTTCGGGGGTGCGGTCCATGAACGGCGTGAATTCGGCCTTGATCTTGAACAGCTTCGCGAACTCTTCGTCGAAGCGGCGGAGGAGCGAGTACGTGAGGAGGTCCCCGATGATCACCACGCGCGCGCGGAGCGGGACGGGCGCGGGCTTGAGCGTCGCGGTCGGGACGCCGAGGAGCTGGTCGATGGGGTTCTCGATGCGCACCTCGCGGTCGCGGAGGGCGCGCTTCAGCCCCTCGTACGAGTACGGGCTGGTGAGGAGGTCACGGGCCTGGATCACGAGGAAGCCGCCGTTGGCGCGGTGGAGCGCGCCCGGCCGGATGTAGCGGAAGTCGGTCTGCATCACCCCGAGCGTGGCGCGGTAGTCGACGCGGCCGACGAGGTTCGCGTACGTCGGGTTGGGCTCGGACACGACGGGAGCGCCGTCGCTCGCGTCGCTCGCGACGAGCACGTTCGCGCCGTAGCGCGTCCACGCGCGCGGTCCGGCGAAGATCTGCTGCGCCTCGGCGTCGTCCGCCTGGCGGAACTCGTCGAGGTGCTCGACGATGTCCTCGCGGATCGCGTCGAGGTGGCGCACGATGGCCGGCTGCTTCTCGTACTTCGCGCGCAGAGCGTCGATGACGTGCCCGACGGCGAAGAGCGCCACCTCACGGTCGACGGCGTGGACGGCCTCGTGCGCCTCGCGGTCGAGCTGCCGCAGCGTCCGCACCGCGCCGTCGACCTTGTCGCGCAGCTCCGCCGAGGCCGATGCGATGCGCATCTTCCGTTCGTCCGACAGCAGCGCGAACGCGTCCGGCCCGATCGGCTTGCCGTCGACGAGCGGGACGGTGAGGATCCCCATCGGCGTCTGCTCGATCCCGAAGCCGAGCGCGTTCGCCTGCCGCTTGAGGTCCTCGACGAGGGCGTCCCGCGTCTCGGAGACCTTGCGCAGGCCCTCCGCCTTGCGGCGCTCGTACTCCGGGCCGTCGAAGAGCTTCGGGATGTCGGTGCGGCAGCGCGCGATGAGCTCGTCGAGGTCGGCGGCGAGCTCGCGGCCCTTCCCGGCCGGCAGCTCCACGGCGATGGGACGGTACGGATCATCGAAGCTGTGGAGGTAGCACCAGTCGGAGGCCGCCGGCCGCGCGGCGGCGGCCCGGCCGAGGAGGTCGAGGACCGCGGTGTTCCGTCCGGTCCCGGCCGGGCCCGCCACGTACACGTTGTGGTCGGGGTCGTCGATGTCCAGGCCGAGCTCGATCGCGTCGATGGCGCGCTGCTGGCCCCTGACCCCCTCGAGCGGCGGAACGTCGTCGGTCGAGCGGAAGCCGAGCGCGGCGGGGTCGCAGCGCCAGCGCAGGTCGTCCGGCCGGAGCGGCACCGGAGCCGACGAGACCGGGAGCGCGATGCTCATCGACCGGACCGTACGTCGCGCCGCCGCGGCGGACGTTGGCCGAAGGGCACCTCGCCGCGGATGATCCGGCGCCCCGCCTCGGGCCCATCGGCGGTCATGCGATGAGCCCGCCCATCACGCGCCGCTTCACCACCTCGACGACGCCGAGGTAGGTGAGGGCCGCGGCCGCGAGGAAAGCGAAGTAGGCCGCGGGCAGCGCGACGAACCCGAGGACCGCCGCGGCCGGCGTGAACGGCAGGACGATCCCGGCCGCCACGACGCCGACGGCGCTGACGGCGAGGGGCAGGCTGGGCCGGCTGCGCCACGGATCGCCGGCGGTACGGATGACGAAGATGACGAGGGTCTGCGTCGCCAGCGATTCGACGAACCAGCCGGTCTGGAAGAGCGGCGGCGAGGCATCGAGAAAGGTGAGCAGGACGACGAAGGTGAGGAGGTCGTAGGCCGAGCTGATGGGCCCGATGAGGATCATGAAGCGCTGGATCATGCGGATGTCCCAGCGCCGCGGCTTTCGCGTGAAGGTCACGTCGACGTTGTCGGTGGGGATGGTGATCTGCGCCAGGTCGTAGAGGAAGTTGTTGAGGAGGATCTGGCGGGGGAGCATCGGCAGGAACGGCAGGAACACCGAGGCGGCGGCCATGCTGAGCATGTTCCCGAAGTTCGAGCTCGTGCCCATGAGCAGGTACTTCACGACGTTGCCGAAGGCCTTGCGCCCGTCGATCACGCCCTCGTGGATGACGTCGAGCCGACCTTCGTGGAGGATCACCGACGCGGCGTCGCGCGCGACGTCGACGCCGTCCGTCACCGAGACGCCCACGTCGGCGATGTGGAGCGACGGCGCGTCGTTCACGCCGTCACCGAGGTATCCGACGACGTGCCCGCGTCGCTTCAGGGCGAGGAGGATGCGGCTCTTCTGCTCCGGCGAGACGCGCGCGAAGACGGCCGTGCGCTCCGCGAGCGCGCCGAGCGCGGCGTCGCTCACGCGCGCGAGGTCGCTGCCGAGGACGATCGCGCCGGGATCCATCCCGATCGCCTCGCAGACGTGGCGCGCGACGCGCTCGTTGTCCCCCGTCAGCACCTTGAACTCGATCCCGTCGCGGCGCAGGGATGCGAGCACGGCGCCGACGCCCTCGAGCGGCGGATCGAGGAAGGCGACGAATCCCGCGAGCGACAGGGCCGTCTCGTCCTCCGGTCCGTAGCGCGCTTGCAGCGGCACGGGCCGCGCCGCGACGGCGAGCACGCGGCAGCCATCGCCGCTCAGCCGCTCGAACACCGCCAGCGCGCGGGCGCGCTCCGACGCGCCGAGCGGCGCGTCTCCCTCGCCCGCCGACGTGCAGACCTCGAGCACGCCTTCGGGAGCGCCCTTCGTCACGAGGAGGCGCTGCGCGCCGCGCGCGACGATCACCGAGAGGCGCCGGCGCACGAAGTCGAACGGGACCTCGTCCACCTTCGTCCACCCCGCCTCCGCCGCCTCGCGGTCGAGGATGGCCGCGTCGAGGGGGCTGCGCACGCCGGTCTGGAACGCGCTGTTGAGCGCGGCGAGGCGCAACGCGTCGCGGCTCGGGTCCCCGAACGGGCCGAGCGAGCGGTCCACGCGCATCTCGCCCGTCGTCAGCGTGTTCGTCTTGTCGCTGCAGAGGATGTCCATGCTTCCGAAGTTCTCGATCGCGGAGAGGTCCTTGACGATGACGCCGCGCTTGGCCATGCGGAGCGCGCCCGCGCCGAGCGTGACCGTCGTGATCATCGGCAGGAACTCCGGCGTGAGCCCGACCGCGAGCGCGATGCCGAAGAGCAGTGACTCGAAGGGGTCGTGCCGCGCGACGATCCCGACGAGCACGACGAAGAGGACGAGGAAGAAGATCGTCCGCATGATGAGAAGCCCGAAGAGCCGTGCGCCGCGCTCGAACTCCGTCTCGGGCGGTCGCGCCGCGAGCTGGCGAGACACGTCGCCGAAGATCGTCCCTCTTCCGGTGCGCACGACGACGGCCGTCGCCGTGCCGCTGAGGACGGAGGTCCCGAGGAACACCATGTCCTCGCGCTCCGCGAGGGGCACGTCCGGAGGCGCGTCCGGCCTCGCCTCTTTCTCTACCGGCAGCGACTCGCCCGTGAGGGCCGCCTGCTGTACGTGGAGATCGCGCTCGTCGAGGATCCGCGCGTCGGCGGGGACGAGGTCCCCGGCGCCGAGCCGGATGACGTCGCCCGGGACGAGGTCGCGCTGCGGGACCTCGGACCATGCCCCGTCGCGCAGCACCGTGGCCGTGGGAGCGACGAGGCCGCGCAGCTCCTCGGCGGCGCGCTCGGACCGATAGGTCTGCACCAGCGTGAGCGCGCCGCTGAGCACGACCATCGAGGCGATGATCGTCGCGTTCGCGGCGTCGCCGAGGGCCGCGGAGACGACGCACGCGGCGAGGAGGATGAGCACGAGCGGGCTCGCCGCGAAAGCGAGCATGCGCCGGGCGAGCTGTGACGCCGGTCGTGCGATCGGCTCGTTCGGGCCGACGCGGCGCAGGCGCCCCGACGCCTCCGCCTCGCCGAGCCCGCCCGCGCCGGTCGCGAGCGCGCCGAGCAGATCGCCGACGCTCAGCCGGTCGAGGTCGCCGGCGGTCACGCCACCCCGGCCGGCACTCCTTCGCGCCGCGGCCTCGCTTTCGCGCTCACGCGCTCCGGCGCGCGAGCGACGAGGACCGCGCAGTGCGCGTTCTCCAGCAGCTCGTCGGTCGTGCTCCCCTGGAGGAAGCCCTCGCCGCGCAGCGAGCGCCCGCGGGCGCCGATCACGACGAGGTCGCTGCCGCTGCCCGCGGCGACCTCGAGGATCCGCTCCGCGGGACGTCCGCGTTCGAGCTCCATGCGCACCTGCACTCCCTCCGGGAGCAGCTTCCCCGCGCGCGACAGGATGTCGAGCGCGTCCTCGCGGTCGCAGCGCTCGACCGTCGCCTGCAGCTGCTCGGCCGACGCGTCGCCGTGCGCCGTGGGCGTCGCGCGCTCCGGAAGGACGTGGAGCAGCGTGACCTCGAGATGCTTGGGAAGGGGGAGCGCCGCGAGCGTGCGGACCGCGACGTACGCGTCATCGGATCCGTCCGCCGCGACGAGGATGCGGCGCGGCGCCTCGCGGCGCTCGCGAGCGACGAGCACGGGGATCGGTGAATGCCGCGACACCGCTCGCGCGGTGCTCCCGAGCACCAGCGCGGCGATCCTCCCCAGCCCGCGCGAGCCCATGACGATCACGCCGGCGCCCTCGGACCGCGCCACCTCGATGATGGTCTGGGCGACGGAGCCTTCATCGATGCGCGCCTTCGTCGGCACGCCCTTGGCGCCGACCTTCTCGCGGACCGTGCTCGCGAGCCGGCGCGCGGCCGCGGTCTCCTCCTCCGCGATCTCCGCGAAGTACATGCCCGTGCCGTCGATGCCGACCCCGGTGTAGCTGTGGACCGGCACCGCGAGGACCGTGACGTGATCGGAAGCGCGCAGCGGGAGCGCGAGGAGCATGTCGAGGGCGACGTCCGCCGTGGCGGACCCGTCGGTCGCGAACAGGATGCGCATATCAGGGCCTCCTTAGCTGGTCGCGGGTGCCGCGGACCTCCGTGGGACGCCCGCTGGTGTCGGCCCATTCCCCCCGCCAACGCACGCGTGAACGACGTTCAAGAGACCACCGGCGAGCAGCAGTCCGAAGCCGACGATGTTCGCGCGGTGGATCCGTCTGGCGACGCCCTGCGGCGTCATGCCCGCCGGGAGAAGCGGCTGCCGCTGGCGCGGAGGAAGAGTCGCGCGGTGAAGCGGCCGATCGCCGCCGCGCCGACGCTCAGCCCCGCCAGGAGGACCACCCAGCCCATGAGGCTCCAATCGAGCGGCACGTGGGGATGGTCGGTCGCGGAGGCTCGGAGGAGACAGGGCCGAAGGTCCCCCGGGCGCTGGTCGAGAGGGCCCCCGCGGACTGGGGTCGGGTCCCGCCACTTCGGGCCTCGGGGCTCTGTCGCAGGGGTACTCCGACGCGCGAAAGTCCTCCCCGGACGGGCTCACCAGAGGGACCGCCCAGAGCGCAGGATCACGAGAGGAGTGATCTCGATGGCACGAGTGACCGTCGTCCAGGAACCCCCCTTCTCCCGCTTCGTCTTCAACGACACGCGCATGGCGCCGGTCTGGCTCCTCGCCCGCCTCTACGTCGGGTGGGCGTGGCTGGACGCGGGCCTGCACAAGCTCCAGGACCCCGCCTGGACCGTCACCGGGACGGCCCTCAAGGCGTTCTGGACCAGCGCGGTGAAGCTGCCGCCCGACGTTCCGAGGGCGGCCATCACGTACGACTGGTACCGCAGCTTCCTTCGGTTCCTGCTCGACGCGGGAACGTACACGTGGTTCGCGAAGCTCGTCGCGTTCGGCGAGTTCATGGTCGGCCTCGCGCTGATGATCGGGTTCTTCACCGGCTTCGCGGCGCTCGTCGGCGCGTTCATGAACATGAACTTCATGCTCGCGGGCAGCTCGAGCACCAACCCCGTGCTGCTCGTGATCGCCGTGCTGATCCTCATGGCCTGGAAGGTCGCGGGGATCATCGGCGTGGACCGCGTGCTGCTCCCGGCCCTGGGGACGCCCTGGAGGCCGGTGCAGGCTCCGAAGCTGAGGACCGTTCACGCGACAACGTGACCCCATCCCCTCCTCCTCGCGCTGGTGACGAGAGGGGCGATCCCCACCGCCCCTCCCGTCACCGTTCTCCTCGGGCGGTGGTCATCGCCCACGATCCGCAGATCCGCGAAGGCTGGGCGCGCTCGCTCGAGGCGACCGGCATGCAGGTGGCGCGGTGCCCCGGGCCGTCCCCGACGTGTCCCCTCGTCCGCGGCGAGGACCACTGCGCGCTGCTCGACGAGAGCGGCCTCGCCCTGTACCACGAGGGCGTCCTCGGCCCCGACCTCGTCGCGAGGCTCAGCGCGGCGCACACGAGCGCGATGGCCGTGGCGACGAAGGATCGCCATCGCGCCGACGGCGGGCACGAGCCGGCCATGTCCCACGTCATCGCCTCCCCGGCCCCCTAGAGCCGCGCAGCGCCTTCGCGCCGATCCCTCACCCCGGGGCCCGGCCGCCGACGGGCGGTGAGACCATTAGCGCGTGATGGAAAGGGAGAGACGGGTGATCCCGCGCCGCATCGAGATCGCGGCGCTGGTCCTGCCGTCCGCGCTCTTCGCCGGCCTCGCCCTCGTGGACTTCGCCCTCCTCGAGCCCTACCTGCCGCCCGGCATCTCGCACCTCGTGTTCTTCGCGCTCGGCGTCGCCGGCGTCGCGGCCTTCTCCTACGTCATCTTCGACCGCATCCGTGACCTCCAGATGCGCGAGATCGAGCAGCGGCGTCGGCAGGCGGAGCTCGCGGACGCGCTCGACCGCCGGGGGCGGCAGCTCCAGGCGCTGAACGAGGCCGGCCTCACCCTGTCCGCCGAGCTCGAGAGCGCGTCGGTGCTGCAGAAGATCGTCGACCTCGCGCGCGTCGTCGGCGGGTCGAGATACGCGGCGCTCGGCATGTTCAACGAGAACGGCGAGGTCGTGCAGTTCCTCACCTCGGGCATCTCCCCGGAGGGGCGCACGAAGATCGGCCCGCTCCCGCGCGGCCGCGGGCTCCTCGGGCTCCTCCAGGACGAGCAGCGCCCCATCCGGCTGCGGTCGATCGCCGACCATCCGGCGTCGGTCGGGTTCCCTCCGAACCATCCGCCCATGGCGAGCTTCCTCGGTGTGCCCATCCTGTGGCGCGGCCGTTCGGTCGGGAACCTCTATCTCACGGAGAAGATCGGCGCCGAGGAGTTCTCCAGCGAGGACGAAGAGGCGCTGCTGACGCTGGCCGCCCAGGCGGCGATCGCGATCGAGAACGCGCGGCTCTACGAGCAGGTCGGACGCATCTCCGTTCTCGAGGAGCGGCAACGCATCGGGATGGATCTCCACGACGGCGCGATGCAGTCGCTGTACGGCGTGGGCCTCCTCCTCGAGGATGCCGCGGAGCGCACGCCGACGGGCGAGGCGCGCAGCCCCATCGACCGCGCGGTCGAGCTCCTCAACGGCACCATCGCCGACATGCGCCGCTACGTGATGGGTCTGCGCCCCATCCGAGGCGCGGAGCGTCCGCTCTCCGAGTCGCTGCCGACGCTCGCCAAGGCGGTCGGCGACCAGGCCCGGCTCGACGTGCGCGTCGACGTCGACCCCGACGCGGAGCGCGACCTCGACCCCGAGCAGCGCGAGGCGATGTTCTACGTCGCCGCGGACGCGCTCACGAACGTCGCGCGCCACGCGCGCGCCACGCGCGCGAACATCCGATTCCTGCGCCGTGACGGATCGGCGGTGCTCGAGGTCCAGGACGACGGCGTCGGGTTCGATCCGGCCGTCCGCGCGCCCGGACTCGGGCTCCGCAACATGCGCGAGCGGGCGTTCGTCGCGGGCGGGCGCTTCGAGGTGGGATCCGTCCCCGGCACCGGCACGACCGTGCGGCTCGAGCTGCCGCTCGAGGGCCCCGAGGCGGCCGTCGGCACGGCCCGGATGCGCACGGGCGAGAATACGAGCGTCAGATGAGCGAGGAGAAGCCGATCCGGGTCCTGGTCGTCGACGACCACGAGGTCGTGCGCGAAGGTCTGCGCACGCTCATCGGCAAGCAGAAGGGCATGACCATCGTCGGCGAGGCCGCCTCGGCGAAGGAAGCGATCGAGACCGCGGCGCGCGCCCGTCCCGACGTCATCGTCATGGACGTCCGGCTCCCCGACGGCAGCGGCATCGAGGCCTGCCGCGCGATCCGCGAGGCGCGCCCGGGGACCGGCGTGATCATGCTCACCTCGTACGCCGACGACGATGCGCTCTTCGCCGCGATCCTCGCGGGCGCCGCCGGCTACCTGCTCAAGGACGCGAAGGGGAACACGGTCGTCGAGGCGATCACCGCGGTCGCCGAGGGCCGCTCGCTCCTCGACCCGACCGTCACCGGCAAGGTCCTCGAGCGCGTGCGCAAGGGCCCCGAGGAGGACCCCGGCCTCGCGTCGCTCACCGACCAGGAGCGCAAGGTGCTCGAGCACGTCGCCGAGGGGAAGACCAACCGCGAGATCGGCGAGATCATGTTCCTGTCTGAAAAGACCGTGAAGAACTACGTCAGCCGCATCTTGGACAAGCTCGGCCTCGCGCGCCGGGCCGAGGCGGCGGCGTACATGGCGAAGCGCCGGCCCAAGTACTAGGCCCCGCGACGGCGGCCTTCTCGAGCGCGCCACCTGGGACGAACAGCCCTACCCGGTCCCAAGGGTCCCTTCGAACAGGGGCCGCTCGGTAGTGTCCGGTCCGCACCTCCGGACGCCACTCTGCGGAACATGCAGACGGCAACAACGCAATCACCTGTCCAGTCAACGTCGACCTCTGAGGTCAAGCGGCCCGTGCGCATCCTCCTCTGCGACGACCACGAGGTCGTGCGCGAGGGGCTGCGGACCCTCTTGGCCGGCCGGTCGGACATGCGTGTGGTCGCCGAGGCGGGCACCGCGGCGGACGCCATCGAGGCGGCCGCGCGAGAGACGCCGGACGTCGTGATCATGGACGTCCGCCTCCCCGACGGGAGCGGGGTCGAGGCCTGCCGCGCCATCCGTGAGATCCTTCCGGCGACGCGCGTGATCATGCTCACGTCGTACCCCGACGACGAGGCGCTCTACGCCTCGATCGTGGCCGGCGCCTCCGGCTACCTCCTCAAGCAGACGCGCGCACGCGCGCTCGTCGAGGCCATCGAGACCGTGTCGCGGGGCCGCGCCCTGCTCGATCCGGACGTCACCGCGCGCGTCCTCGAGCGCGTCCGCAAGGGCCGCGCCGACGAGGACCCCGCGCTGGGGGCGCTGACCGACCAGGAGCGCCGCGTGCTCGAGCAGCTCGCCACCGGCAAGACGAACCGCGAGATCGGCGAGGCGCTGTTCCTCTCCGAGAAGACGGTGAAGAACTACGTCAGCCGGATCCTCGAGAAGCTCGGCCTGCACCGCCGCGCCGAGGCCGCCGCGTTCGCCGCGCGCCGAGGGATGAGCTCCTAGCGGACCTCGCGTAGCCCATCCGGTCGAGCGTGCTTCGTCGCACCGCCGTGTGCGGTGCGTGATGCGTCCGGCCTAGACGTCATGCCGTCCGGCCTCATCGGCCTGCCGTACATCCCGAGCCCGATCGCGCGGGATGCATCTGATCGGCCCACGTGCCCGTGCCGGACGGCATCGACGATGTCCCGACAGTCCCCACGGCGAGTCGCCACATGTCCCTGCTCACTGTCCCATCCGTACCGCCCGGAACGATCCGAATGCCGCTTCAGCGACGAGGGGCCTAGGCCGGATGCTCCGACCGTATGGCGGATCAGGCGAAGTCCACCGGACCACGCGAAGCATCCCGTCGTCGTCTACTGAGTGCCTTTGTAGCCGGTGGGGTGGGTCTTGCGGCTGTCCCGCTGGTGCCGATCGCCTTCCCGCAAGCGGAAGCCGCGACGCCTCCGAAGAAGAAGCGGCAGTGGGCGATGGTCATCGACCTTCGCCGCTGCGACGGCTGCAAGAAGTGCACCGAGGCGTGCCAGACCACGCACGATCTGCCTCAGACCTTCGAGTGGATCAAGGTCTTCGAGGTCCAGGACAAGCAGGGCGGCTCGTACTTCATGCCGCGTCCGTGCATGCACTGCGAGAACGCGCCGTGCCTCCGCGTCTGCCCCGTCGCCGCGACTTTCAAGACGGACGAGGGCGTCATCCTCGTCGACCAGAGCCGCTGCATCGGCTGCCGCATGTGCATGGCGGCATGCCCCTACGGCGCGCGCTACTTCAACTTCGCTGACCCGCCGAAGCCCCCGAGCCCGTTCGCGCAGCCGACGCCCGAGCATCCCGTCCCGCAGATCAAGGGCACCGTCGGCAAGTGCATGCTGTGCGTCCACAACACCGTCGACGGCAAGCTCCCCGCGTGCGTCAGCGCGTGCGGGATGCAGGCGCTGTGGATCGGCGACCTCGTCGAGGACGTCGCGACGAACGGGACCGACACCGTCCGCTTGTCGTCGCTCCTCAAGGACAACGACGCCTTCCGCTACAAGGAAGAGCTCGGCACGAGCCCGCGCGTCTATTACATCGCCGGCCACGGCCAGGCGCTGCAGGGCGCGTGATGGATCGACGGACGCGCGGCCTCTACATCGAGCGCGCCGTTTGGCCCATCGGCCGCGGCGACCGCAACTTCTGGATCGCCGTCGCCGTGCTCGGCGCTGTCGTCGCCGCGGGCGTCTACGCCTGGATCTACCAAGTCCAGCGCGGGCTGTGGGTGACCGGCCTCAACCAGAAGGTCTCGTGGGGCTTCTACATCATCAACTGCGTCTTCTTCATCGGCATCAGCTACGGCGGCGCGATGACGAGCGCGATCCTCCGGCTGACGAACGCCAAGTGGCGCGCCCCGCTCACGAGGATCGCGGAGGCGACGGCGGTCGCGGCTCTCCTGGTCGGGGCGGTCTACCCGATCGTCGACCTCGGCCGCCCCGACCGCTTCGTCAACATCATCCGCTACGCCCAGATCGGATCCCCGATCGTGTGGGACGTCACCGCGATCACGACGTACATGATCGCCAGCTTCGTATTTCTCTACCTGCCGCTCATCCCCGACCTGGCCGTCGCGCGTGAGGCGCTCAGCCTGTCGCACCGCCGGGAAGCGAAGCTCCTCGCGCCCGTCTACCGCTTCCTCTCCCTCGGCTGGCGCGGGCGCCCCGCGCAGGAGCGTGCGCTCGCACGCGGGGTCGGGATCATGGCCGTGCTCATCATCCCGCTCGCGGTCTCCGTGCACTCCGTGCTCGCGTGGCTCTTCGCCGTGACCGTCCGCGCCGAGTGGCACAGCACGATCTTCGCGCCGCTCTTCGTCCTCGGGGCGATGTTCTCGGGGGTCGCGGCCGTGATCGTCGTCATCGCGGCCTTCCGCAAGGTCTACGGCCTGCAGCGGTTCATCGAGGCGAAGCACTTCCGGTACCTGTCGTATCTGCTCATCGCCCTCGGCGCCGCCTACATCTACTTCATGGTCAGCGAGTACATCACCGACGGGTACGTCTTCGAGGAGTCGACGACGCCGGTCATGGAAGCGCTCTTCACCGGCCCGTTCGCCATCGCGTTCTGGGCCTTCAGCATCGGCGGGCTGCTGCTCCCCATCGTCATCGCCGCTCTGCCGGGCCGCTTCCCGATCGCCCGCGCCGTCGGAGCGTCGGGCCTGGTCATCGCCGGGATGTGGCTGAAGCGCTTCCTCATCGTCGTGCCCGGCATGGCCGAGCCGATCATGCCGTGGGACTGGGGCCGCTACTCACCCTCGTGGGTGGAGGTCACGATCACGCTCGGATCGGCGGCGGCGATCCCGCTCATGCTCATCCTCTTCTTCCGCTTCTTCCCGGTCATGTCGGTCCACGAGCTCGACGAGGTCGAGGGCCGCTACGAGCCGGCGCACGCGCCCCTCGCTCCCGGATACGCACCGCTGTACGCGGGTGGAGGCGGAGATGACTAGGGGCCTGCGCGTCCTCATCGCGGTACTCGCCCTCGTGGCCGCGACGGTGGTCCTCCAGCTCGACCTCCGGGGGCTGCTCCCAGGGCAAGTGCGCCTCGAGGCACCCAACACCATGCTCATGTCACCGCCGTCGAGCGGTCAGGGCGCGCCCGGTGGCGTGAGCGCTCAGCGTCCGGCCGCCGCGGCGGCGCCGAACGCCGCGCGCGTGCAGCTCCGGACGAGCGCGGCGGCCAGCGCGCCCGACGGGTACGTGCTGGCGGCGAGCGTCGCTACACCGGACGGGCGCCCCGCCGCGGGAGCGACCGTGACCTTCTACGAGGTGGTCGACCTCCTCGGCTCCCGCGAGATGCTCATCGACTCGGCGACGAGCGATGGACGAGGGAACGCGTCCGTGGTGTACCTCCCCGCGCGCGCCGGCAGCCACGAGATCGTCGCGCGCTCGACCGGGATCGCCAAGGCGGCGTCGGGCGAGGCCCGTTCGACCCTCGAGGCGACCGTCACCGCCAAGGCGTATGCGCCAGAGACGCCCTCGATCTCGGCGTTCTACAACGCGGTGCCCTACGGGGTCGGTCTGGTCGTCCTCGCGGTCTGGCTCCTCATCGCGTTCGCGCTCCTCGGCACGGCTCGCGGCGTCGTTCGCGGCGCACGCAGAGAAGAAGAGAAGGGGGTCATCGCATGACCAAGCTGGTCCTCCGCGTCCTCGCGTCCGGCGTCGCGCTCGTCCTGGTCGCGGCGTCCTGCGGTGCATCGACCGGCGAAGGCGCACCCGCGGCACCCGCGGCGAGCGCAGCCCCGGCGACGCAGGCGCAGGCTGCGACCGCCGCGGCACCCGCCCAGCCCCAGTTCCTCGTCGTGATGGGCGACACGATCCGCGGGAACCTCGGCCTCAACAAGACCGAGATACTCACGACCGCACCCGGCATCCACTGCACCCAGCAGAACCGCTTCCCGCAGGGGGGCCGCATCGTCTGGCGAATGAAGGTCATGGACCCTGCGACGGGCAAGTACATGGACAACAAGCAGATCGCGTCGTTCACGATCACCTACCCCGACGGTAAGACCGACAAGCTCGCGTACGGCGGACACGGCGGGACCAAGGAGAAGCCGGCCGACATGCTCTGGGCCGTTGGCTACACGGTCCCGAACGACTACCCGACCGGGCTCTTCCCGGTGAAGATCGTCGCGACGGATCTCGAGGGACGCACCGGCACCTTCGACCAGTTCAAGGTCGACATCGCGCAGCTCACGATCGTCCCGAAGGGCATGGACTACCCCGAGAGCCACGAAGCGAAGTAGGCGAGCGGCCACGCGTTGAGGAGCAGGGGGCGTCGTGGTCAGGGGACCGCGACGCCCCCATGCGAAAGGAATGCATCGATGCGACTGACAAGGATCCTTGCGCTCAACGCGCTCGTCGGAGCGGCGCTGGTGGGCGCGGCCTGCGGCCAGTCCGGACCGAGCGCCTCGCGGTCACCCGCGACGGCGCAGCCGTCCAAGGCCGCCGGCCCGGCGACGGCGGCGCCCGGCGCCGCGGCGTCCCAGCAGGCCATGGACGTCACCGGCAAGTTCACGCTCCAGCCCGCGCACGGCCCGTGGGACACCAAGGTGACCGCGACCGCCGTGGGGCTCAAGCCGGCGACCGCGTACGACCTCGTGTGGACCGGCGCCAAGGTGCAGTGGAAGCTCTCGGATGACCGGAGCAAGTACCTCGGACGCGACTACACGACGACGAAGCAGGTGCTGCGGACGATCACGACCGATGCGGCCGGCTCCTTCGTCGCCACGTTCCCCGTCCCGCAGGGCTTCGGCTATGGGCACGACGTCCAGGTGGTCGACAAGGAGAACGTGATCCGGAACAAGAGCCTCTTCGACGTCGACATGGTGACGACCATCACTCCGACCAGCGGACCGGTCGGCACGCCGATCACCGTCGAGGTCAAGGGCATCGGCTACCAGTCGTACCAGAACAGCTTCCAGCTCGACTACGACAACGCGTACACGGGATGGATCTCGTCCGTCACGACGGACGGCTACGCGAAGCTCGTCATCCCCGCGACCGGCGGGGTGGGCGCGCACTACATCACGATCGGGCACAGCGAGTTCGGCGCGCCGTATCTCAACCCGCAGCAGCAGCCCGTCGTCGCGTCGCGCCCCTTCCCGCACATCGCGTTCACCATCACTCCCGGCGACGGCGTCGTCCCGCCTCCGGCGGCGCAGCAGGGCTTGCCGCAGATGGCCGCGAGGCCGGTGGACAAGGGCATCTGGACGTCACCCGCGGGCGCGACGGTCGGCACGCCCGCGACGCTCGAGGCGAAGGCGCTGCCCGCCGGCAGCGACGTGGAGATCCTCTGGACGACGCAGGTCGGGAACCGCTCGGTGACGGGATTCGAGGAGCGCACGAGCACGCTCGGCAAGACGCGCACCGACGCGAACGGCGCCTTCAGCTGGTCCTTCGCGGTCCCCGACGACCTCGGCGGGTACCACACCGTCAGCGCGAAGATCGGCGATGCCGTCGTCGCGAAGACGCAGCTCTACATCCTCGCGAGCGCACTTCCGCTCAACGTCGACCGCGGTCCATCAGGCACGACGACGACGGTGCATCTCAAGGGTGTCGGCTGGACGGAGACCGAGCAGATCTACCACCTCGTGTACGACAACGCGTTCGCGGGATACACCTGCGCGTTCCAGAGCAAGGGCGACATCACGGTGAACCTCACCGTGTCCGGCGCTCCGGGGTGGCACTTCATCGACATGTACCCGGGGATCTTCCAGGGCACCGAGACGCGGCCCGCCAACTACAAGATGCCGCAGCTCACCGCGCTCGACGACCACCCCGGTGAGAAGCTTCCGGTCTTCCGCTTCGCCTTCTTCGTGACGCAATGAAAAGGAGCCGGTCCGCGCTCGAGCGAGGGGCGCGGATCGGCACCACCCTTTCGCGTGGGACCGCTCCGCCGATGTGCCCGATCGCAGGGGCCGTATGCAGGATGCCCTCGGGCCTGATAGCGCTACCGAGCACGCCGACCGCCGCGTACCGTCGGTCGCCGGAGGAATAGAGGTGGCAGTACACGTTCCGGCGCTTCCGCGTCCCGACGTCTGGCACCGGCGCTTCGGCCCGACGCTGGCGCTCCTCCTCGTGCTCGTTCCCTTCGCCGCCATCCTCACGGTGGCCGCGCTCTCGGCGGCGCCCGCGGACGAGACCGACGTCGCGGTCACCCTCAACGACACCGCCGCGCTCGTCGACTCCCATGCCGAGGCGATGCTCACCGTGGGGCAGCGCATCACCGCCGCGGCGCAGGCGTCGAGCGCTTCCGACCGCCTCTCGTGGATCGCCTACGGGCAGCACATGGTCTCGGACGGCAAGGACCTGCAGGGCCTGGCTTCGCGCATGCGAGACGACGCCGTCGTCGCCGCGGAGGACCCGCTGCACAGCGGACGCAACGTCGCCGTCAGCGCGCTGCAAGCGCGCTGGGAGCAGCTGAAGGCCGACGGCCAGACGACGGCGACGCACGGTCGCGTCATGCAATCGATCACTCAGGACATGGCGCCCGCCATCTCGAGCGGCATCGTCAGCGCCGCGGACGCGAAGAAGCTCCAGGACGCATCGACCGGGATGGTCGACGCGGGCGAGCGCATCGTGAGCGCGGCGAACGTCCTCCTCGCGTCGACGGATCAGATGCAGCGCTGGATGGGCAACCCCTAGAGCATCCCCAGCGCCGCGGCATCACTCCGCGAACGAGCTGACGAGGCGTTTGCCTCGCCCGGCCGACCGACGGCGGGCCCGGCGTGTCCCGCCACGTCCCGAACGTAGGAGGGCAGCCCGCGGCGCCACAGAGCCCGAACGACCCCGGGTAGGGGGCGGGACGGCCCTGGGGGACCGACGATCCGAGCGCGGACTATCCGCCCGTGCGCCGCCGCGCTTTCCTCTTCCTCGGGGCGAGCTCCCTCTCCACGGCCTGCATCCGCGCGTTGCGCACCCCCACCGCATGGCAGTCGCAGTCGGCGCCGCCGGCGTCGAAGATGGCCGCCAACCCCAGCGCCGGGATGTGGCCGGACGCGCTGGGGGCGACGCCGGCGGCGACGCAGGAGGCGTACAAGTGGGCCGCCGTGAACCGGGCCACTCTCCGCTACATCCCCTGCTACTGCGGCTGCGCGGGTATCGGCCACAAGGACAACTTCGACTGCTACGTCAGCGAGATCCGCGACGGCGGCTGGCTGGTGCTCTCCGACCACGCCCTGGGCTGACGCACATGCGTGGACATCACGCGTGACGTGATGACGAGCCTCCCGACGCAGAGCCTCAAGGACATCCGAGCCGCCATCGATGCCAAGTACTCCGGCGTCGGGCGCGGGACGCCCACCATCCTCCCTTAGGAAGGCGCTCACTAAAGGTGTCCCAAAAGGTCCGGGCCGGAAGGCCCATAGGGTTGCGCCGTAGGTCCCTGTTCGCCGCCAAGCGGCGCCGACACTGTTCGGACAAGATGGCCGCGCAGCACGACGGTGGACCGGTCCTGGTCGCTGAGGACGATCTCGAGCTCCTCGGCAAGCTCCGCGAGGCGCTACGCGCCGAAGACCTTCTCGTCGTCGCCTCCCGCAGCGTGCGCGCCGCGGTCGAGGCCGGCGCGTTCCACCGCCCCGCCGTCGTCGTCGTCGACCTCGGCATGGACGGCGGCCGCGGCTGGGAGCTGCTCCACGCCATGGGCAGCCGCCCCGGCACCGCGGTGCTCGCGCTCGACCGGCGCGGCGACCAGCTGGTGCGGCGTGGCGCGTTCTCCGCGGGTGCCGCCGACGTCGCCGGGCCACCGCTCGATGCGGCCGAGATCGCGGCGCGCGCGCGGTCGCTGTACCGCCGCGAACGCGGCGACGGCGACCCGGGTCCGGTGCTCCGACACCGCGACCTCGTGCTCGACGTTCCGCTCCACGAGGTGCGCGTCGGCGGTCGGCCGACCACGCTCACGCCGCAGCAGTTCGCCATCCTCCGCGCGCTCCTCGAGGCCCGCGGGGCAACGCTGCACCGCTCCCAGCTGCTCGCGCGCATCGCGGCCGTCGACGACGAGCCGCCCTCGGAGCGCGCGGTCGACCTCCACGTCTCGCGTCTGCGCCGCCGCCTCGGAGTGGGCAAGGACCACCACCGCTACATCGAGGCGGTGTACGGCATCGGCTACCGCTTGGCCGCGACGGATGCGCCTGCCGCGCTCCCGTCCGACGTCGCGAACAGCGTTCTCGACGCGGTGACCGAAGGCGTCCTGGTGGTCGATCCGAGCATGCGCATCCGGGCCGCCAATCGCGCCGCGATGCGCACGCTCGAGCGCGAGGATCTGGTCGGCAGGCCGTGCGAAGAGGTCATGGGCTGCCGCACGCCGGAGGGGAACACGATCACCGGTCCGACGTGTCTCGGACGCGCCGTCCTCGCCGGAGGCGGAGCGATCCCGCGCGTGCCGATGTGCGTGCGATCGAACGGCTCCTTCATCGACGTCGACCTCTCGCACACCGCCGTGCACGTCGACGGCGGCAACACCCTGTTGGCCATCGAGGTCCGGCACAAGCCCGACTGACATCGAACGGACGATCTTCGTCCGTACGGTGCGCGCATGGCCGCATCCGGTACCCAGCTCCGACCGAGATCGCTGACCGTCGCTGACGCGGAAGCACTGGCCGCGCTTTCGCTGAAGCTGGGCGGAAGCGAGACGGTCGCGCAGTGGGTGGCCTTCTTCGGGCGTCCCCACGCCATCGCCGTCGGGTCGATCGCCGACGGCCACATCGTCGGGTACGCCGCCGGAGAGGTCCGCACCGGGTTCGGCCTGCCGAAGCCGGTCGCCTGGGTCGAGGCGTTCGGGATCGATCTCGAATACCGCGGCGCAGGTCTGGGCCGCACCCTCCTCGGCGAGCTCCTCCGTCGAGCCGCCACGCTCGGTGCGGCCCACATCTACACGCTCGTGCCCGTGCACGACCGCGTTCTCGCGCCCTTCTTCCGGCAGCTCGGCTTCCGCGACGAACCGCTCAGTTGTTTGGGGTGTTCGCTATGACGATGACCTTCGAGAGCTACCGCGACGTCATCGAGGATCGTGAGTACCCGACCGTGCGCGAGTGGCGCGATCGGACCGGCGGCAAGGTGATCGGGTGCTTCCCCGTGTACGCGCCCGTCGAGGTGCCGTACAGCCTGGGGATGCTCCCGATCGGCCTCTTCGGCGGCGGCAACCGCGTGGAGATCGCCAACGCCGACTCACGGTTCCAGTCGTTCATCTGCTCGATCGTGAAGAGCACGCTCGAGCTCGGCTTCATCGGCAAGCTCGACGTCCTCGACGGCCTGATGTTCCACTCCATCTGCGACCCGGCCCGGAACCTGGCGAGCGTGATGGGGCGGAACTTCCCGCAGCGGCCGGCGGTGTTCGTCCACCTGCCGCAGAACTTCCAGTCCCCCTTGGCCGCGCAGTACATGGCGACCGAGCTGCGGCGCGCCGCGGACGAGCTCGGCGCGATCGCCGGCCGCAAGGCCCGCGACGAGGACCTCGCCGCGGCGATCGTGGCGTACGACAAGGTGCGCGAGCTCCAGCGGCGCCTCTACGCTCTCCGCAGCTCCTCGCCGGAGCGCATCTCGACGAGCGAGCTGTACACGCTCTCGCGCCTCGCGACCCTCATGGATCCCAAGGACGTCGCCCCCATCCTCGAGGCGGCGCTCGCCGGCGCGATCAAGAGGACGGAGCGCCCCAAGGACCGCATCCGCGTCGTCCTCGCCGGATCCTTCTGCGAGCAGCCACCGCTCGAGCTCATCGAGAGCCTCGAGCAGGCCGGCTGCTACATCGTCGACGACGACTTCCTGCTCGGTTGGCGCACGCAGCGTCACCCGATCGAGGTGAACGGCGATCCTTTCCTCGCGCTCGGGAACGCGTACGTGAACGATTCACACCACCTGAGCCCCAAGCACGACCTGCGCAAGCCGCGAGCGGCGGGGCTCATCGAGAGCGCCAAGGCGAACCGCGCGGACGCGGTCATCTTCCTCGGCGCGAAGTTCTGCGAGCCCGGCCTGTTCGACTACGCGCTCTATCGGAAGGCACTCGAGACGAGCTCGATCCCGCATCTCATGCTCGAGTTCGAAGAGAAGATGTGGCTGTACGACCGCATCCGCAGCGAGGTCGAGACGTTCGTCGAGTCGATGCTGTTTGCGGAGGCGAAAGCGTCATGACGCCAGCAACGACCGCGACACCGACGAAGAAGCCCGCGGCGGACGCCAAGCCCGCCGCGCCGGCGATCAAGTACCAGGGCACCGTCCACGAGCTGCAGAAGCAGCTCATGAGCAAGTACTACGCGGACCTCACGAGCATCGCCGAGGGCGGCCCCGGGCGGAGCGCGCAGCTCCTCATCGCGGGCAACCCGGTCGAGGTCCTCCGCACGTTCGACATGATCCCCGTGTTCCCCGAGATCAACGCGCTCCAGCTCGCCGTGCGCAAGAACTCGCTCCCGCTCATCCAGAAGGCCGAGGAGCTCGGGTACTCCACCGACAACTGCGCCTACGTGAAGGCCGACATCGGCATGTGGGAGAACGGCGGCAAGACGCCGTTCGCCACCATCCCCAAGCCCGACGTCCTCGTCTGCAACTACGTCGGGTGCAACGTCTACCTCAACTGGTTCGAGCATCTCGCCGAGAAGGTCGGGTCGCCGGCCATCAACATCGACATCCCGTTCATGCGGACGAAGGACGGCCAGCCCGCGGAGGGCGACGTAGAGTACGTCGTCGCGCAGCTCAAGGAGCTCGTGAAGCTCCTCGAGAAGGTCACCGGGATGCCGTTCGACGAGGACAAGTTCGTCAAGATCGTGGAGCGCTCCTCGCGCGTCGGCCAGCTGTGGTCGCAGATCCGCGACCTCACGAAGAAGCGCCCGACGCCGTACGACGCGTACTTCGACTCGGTCACGATGATGGCGCCGCTCTACTGCCTCCGCGGCACGGAGGAGGCCGTCGACTTCTTCGAGCGGACGCTCGAGGAGATGACGGCGAAGGTCGAGCGCGGCGAAGGCGCGCTCCCCGACGGGGAGAAGTTCCGCATCGTCATCGAGGGCCCGCCGCCGTGGCCCTTCCTGCGCGTCTTCCGCGACATGTTCAGCCGCTGGGGCGCGGTCGCGGTCGCCTCGACGTACGCGACGGTCGGCGGCATCTGGGAGTTCGGGTTCCATCACGACCCCGCGCACCCGTTCGAGAGCGTGGCCAAGCACATGATCGAGGCCAACCTCTGCAACCGCTCGATGCTCCAGCGGTACGACCAGATCTGGCGGTACGCGCAGGAGTGGAGCGCCGACGCGCTCGTCATCCACTCCGTCAAGAGCTGCCGCCTCTTCTCCGCGGGGCAGGGCGACATGCGCGAGCACTTCGTGCACGACCGCGACCTGCCGACGCTGCTCATCGAGTCGGACCTCGAGGACCCGCGCTACTTCTCGCAGGCGCAGCTGCGCAACCGCATCGACGCGTTCTTCGAGGCGCTGGAGCAGAGGCGCATCACCGGAGGGAAAGCGGCATGAGCGAAGGGATGAGATACAGCGCGGGCGTCGACGTCGGGTCGACGCAGACCAAGGCGGTCATCCTCGACGAGACGGGCGCCATCGTCGCGCGCGCCCTCACCGACACCGGGGCGTACCTCGTGCGCGCCGCGGAGCGCGCCTACGAGCAGGCGCTCCAGTCGGCGGGGGTCCATCGCGAGCAGGTCGGCTACGTCATCGGCACCGGGTACGGCCGGTTCAACGTCGCGTTCGGCGACGCGCAGGTCACGGAGATCGGCTGTCACGCCAAGGGGGCGTGGTCGATCTTCCCGAACACGCGGACCGTCATCGACATCGGCGGCCAGGACACGAAGGCCATCGCCGTCTCCGACCGCGGCGAGGTGCTCGACTTCGCGATGAACGACAAGTGCGCCGCCGGGAGCGGGCGGTTCCTCACCAACTCGGCCGAAGCGTGCGGCATGGACGTGTCGCAGATGGGGGAGAAGTCCCTCACCGCGAAGAATCCGGTGCGCCTGTCCACCGTGTGCACCGTCTTCGTCGAGTCGGACATCCTCTCGTACATGGCCCAGGGCAAGAAGATCGACGACATCCTCGCCGGCGTCCACTCCGCCATCGCGTCCCGCACCGTCGCCCTCGTGCGCCGCGTCGGCTCCAAGGAAGAGGTCACCTTCACCGGCGGCGTCTCGCGGAACATCGGCATGCGGCAGGCGATCGAGGAGAAGCTCGGCGTCAAGATCAACGCGAGCGGCGATTCCCACTACACGGGCGCCATCGGCGCCGCGGTCTTCGCGCTCGAGCGCATGAAGGCCGCGCCCGCCGCGGTGGCATAGGAGGGCGGAATGAGCCTCATCGCAGGGGTCGACATGGGAGCGCGCAGCGCCAAGGCGGTCGTCATCGACCGCAGCGGCGTCATGCGCGGGAACGCGATCGGCCGGATGCGTCCGGACTTCGAGGGCCTCGCGAGCGAGGTCGTCGACAAGGCGGTCGCCATGGCGGGGGCCAAGCGGAGCGACGTCGACTACGTCGCGACGACCGGCCTCGGCCGCTACAACGTGAGCTTCCGCGACATCCAGATCACCGACATCACGACCGTCGCGCGCGGCGCGGCGCACCTCTTCCCGAACACGCGCTGCGTCATCGACATCGGCGCCCAGAGCACGCGCGCGATCCGCATCCTCGAGGGCGGCCGGGTCAAGGAGTTCCGCTCCAACGACAAATGCGCCGCCGGCGCCGGCGGGTTCGCCGAGCGGACCGCGCGGTACCTCGAGGTCAAGCTCGACGACCTCGGCGCTCTCTCCGAGCACGCCGAGTCGGCGCAGGAGATCTCCTCGGTGTGCGCCGTCTTCGCCGAGTCCGAGATCATCAACCTCGTCACGGCGGGGCACTCCGTCGAGAACATCATCCGCGGCGTCCACAACTCGCTCGGCCAGCGCGCGCAGCAGCTGCTCAAGCGCGTCGGGATCGAGCCGGAGATCACGTTCGTCGGCGGGATGGCGAAGCAGAGCGGCATGGTCAAGGCGCTCGAGGCGGCGCTCGGCATGCAGGTGAACGTCGCCGCCGACCCCGACCTCGTCGCGGCGCTCGGCGCCGCGCTCCTCGGCCTGCAGCGCTCGACGCGCGCCGGCGAGGAGAGGAGGGCCGCATGAGCGTCATCGCTCCGCGCGCGCCGAGCGAGCTCGGCTTCAAGGACGTCATCTACAAGAAGGACGGCTGGGTCGCGACGGTGATGATCGACCGTCCCGAGGCCTACAACTCGTACACCGTCTCGACCCTCAGGGAGATCGCGGAGGCGTTCAAGGACATCTCGCGCGACGACCACATCGCGGTCGGCGTCCTCACCGGGGCCGGGGACACGGCCTTCTGCACCGGCGGCGACGTCAAGGAGTACGCCTCCGAGTACACGCAGCGGCCGCGCGACTACTGGAAGTACATGACCTACTTCATCGACGCGATCGACGCGATCAAGAACTGCGGCAAGCCGACGATCGCGCGCGTCAACGGGATGGCCGTCGGCGGCGGCAACGAGATGAACTCCGCGTGCGACCTCGCCATCGCGGCCGAGCACGCGCGCTTCAAGCAGGTCGGCGTGCAGGTCGGGAGCGTCGCGGCCGGAGGCGCCACGCAGTGGCTGCCCATCATCATCGGGGACCGTCGCGCGCGCGAGATGCTCATGACCTGCGAGTTCATCGACGCCAAGACCGCCCTCGACTGGGGCCTCGTCAACCAGGTCGTGCCCAAGGAGCAGCTCGACGACGCGGTCGCCAAGCTCGCGGCGAAGCTCGTCGATACCTTCCCCGAGTGCATGCGCTACACGAAGACGCAGGCGAACTTCTGGAAGGACTTCGTGTGGTCGATGACCGGACCCCACGCGAAGGACTGGCTGTCGCTCCACTTCGCGGCGCTCGAGCCGTACGAAGGAATGACGGCCTTCACCCAGAAGCGCAAGGCCGACCGCGTCGGGATCCGCGAGCGCGCGGCGTCCGGCGGATCGAGCGAGTTCGTCTGGGGCCCCAACGCCCGCACCTGCCCCAAGTGCAAGGCCGAGGGTCTTCCCGCGGCCTTCGCCTTCTGCGGCAAGTGCGGCGCCGCGCTTCCGGCGAACGGAGGGTGAGGGCATGACCCTCACCGCTCCGGCCCCCGTGGCCCAGCGTGAGCTGGAGGGCCGCGTCGCCATCGTCACCGGCGGGTCGAAGGGGATCGGTCAGGCCATCGTCCGGGAGCTCGCGGCGCGTGGAGCCGACATCGTCTTCACCTACCGCTCGGACGACGACGGGGCCCGCTCCACGATCGCCTCCGTCGACGGCGCGGGGCGGCGGGCCGTCGCCCAGCGGGCCGACATGCGGGAGGCGGGCGCCGCCGCGCACGTCGCGCAGGCGGCGAAGGACATCTTCGGCCGCCTCGAC
>JAGWSB010000079.1 GCA_028876375.1 Chloroflexota bacterium
GAGCCGCGGCGGGCGGCGCGAGCGACGAGGTCGGCCTCGGGCACGGCGCGCGACGCGGCCTCCGCGTCCGCGCGGCGTTCCTCAGCGACCTGCTCGAGGAAGTCGCTCATGCGCTCGCCGCCCCGAGGCGCTGGCTCGTCTCCGTCCAGCGCGCGAGCGTCGCCCGCGCCGCGCCGCTGTCGATCGAGCGCGCCGCGAGCGTCATGCCCTCGCGCATGTCGCCGGCGAGCCCCGCGACCATGAGCGCGGCGCCCGCGTTGAGCACGACCGTGTCGCGCCGCGCGCCCTGCTCACCGGCGAGGATGGCGCGCGCGGTCGCGGCGTTCGCGGGTGGATCGCCGCTCAGGATCTCGGACACCGAAGCGAGCGCCAACCCGAGCGCGGCGGGATCGATCGTCCCCTCGCGCACGGCGCCGCCGCGGACCTCCCACGTCCGGCTGGGGCCGGTGGGGCTGATCTCGTCGAGGCCGTCGTGGCCGTGGACGACGAGCCCGCGCTCCGTGCCCAGCTCGGCGAGGACGCGCGCGATCCGCTCGCCGAACTCGGGCGTCGGGACGCCGATGACGATCGCCGGCACGCGAGCGGGGTTCGCGAGCGGCCCGAGCAGGTTGAAGAAGGTGCGGATGCCGATCTCTCGCCGCACCGGCCCGGCGTGGCGCATGGCCGGGTGGAAGCGGGGCGCGAACATGAACGCGATCCCCGCCTCGCGCACGCACTGCGCGATCTCGTCGGCCCCCAGGTCGATCTTCACGCCCAGGGCCTCGAGCACGTCGGCGCTCCCGCACTTTCCGGAAGCGGCGCGGTTGCCGTGCTTCGCGACGCGCGCGCCCGCGCCCGCGGCGACGATGCTCGCCACCGTCGAGATGTTGAACGGGTCGGTGTGCGACCCGCCGGTGCCGACGATGTCGACGGCGGACACGTCGAGCCGCACCGGCACGCCCGCCTCACGCATGCCCAGAGCGAAGCCGGCGATCTCGTCGACGGTCTCGCCGCGCACGCGCAGCGCGGCGAGGAGCGCGCCGAGCTGCGCCGGCGTCGCCTCGCCGGCCATCACCGAGGCCATCACCGTCCGCGCCTCTTCGCGCGTCAGCGCTCGCCCGGTCACGACGACGCCGAGAGCCTCCCGACAGTCCACCGCTACCTTCCTCCGGCGAGCGCGGGCGCTCGCGCTATCAGACGCTCGACCACGTTGTGGACGATCCGCGCTCCGATGGCGTCGCGCAGCGTCAGGATGGACTCGGGGTGGAACTGGACCGCGGCGATCGGCAGGCGCACGTGCTCGATCGCCATGATGACGCCGTCGTCGGCGACGGCGGTGACGCGCAGCTCGGGTGGGAGCGCCTCACGCAGCGCGTACAGCGAGTGATACCGCCCGGCGCGGAACGACGGCGGCACGCCCTCGAAGATGGCCCCGCCGAGGACGTCGATCCGCGACGCCTTGCCGTGCATCGGGTACGCCAGCACGCCCAGCCTCCCGCCGAAGTGCTCGACGATGCCCTGGAGCCCGAGGCACACGCCGAAGAGCGGCAGGCCCGCGTCGACCGCCGCCGCGACGGCGAGCGACACGTCGAGGTCGGCGGGGCAGCCGGGCCCGGGCGAGAGGACGACGCCGTCGGGGCGGTACTCGAGCACATGCTCAGCGAGCTGCTCGCGCGTGAAGCCGGCGCGGATCGTCGACACCTCGGCGCCCGTCTGGCGGATGTAGTTCGCGAGCGTGTGCACGAACGAGTCCTCGTAGTCGATGAGCAGGACACGTGCACCGTTCACGCTCGGGAGGCGCGCGGCGGGGTGCGCGCTCTTCGAGGCGAGGGCCTCGTCCTTCTTCGACGACCGCCGCACCGCGTCCAAGAACGCCGCCGCCTTGAGCTCGATCTCGCGCTCCTCGGCCTCGGGATCGGAGTCGATGAGCAGCGTCGCGCCGGCGCGCACCTGCGCCACGCCGTCCTTCAGCTGGATGGTCCGCAGCGTGAGGCCGGTGTTCATGCTCCCGTCGAACCCGATGCAGCCGATCGCGCCGCCGTACCACGCCCGGTACGAGCGCTCGTGCTCCTCGATGAAGCGCATCGCCCACAGCTTCGGCGCCCCCGTCACCGTCACCGCCCAGGCGTGGCTGAGGAACGCGTCGATCGCGTCGTAGCCCTCGCGGAGCGTCCCCTCGACGTGGTCGACGGTGTGGATGACGCGCGAGTACATCTCGATCTGGCGCCGGCCGATGACGCGGACGCTCCCGGGCACGCAGATGCGCGACTTGTCGTTGCGGTCGACGTCGGTGCACATCGTCAGCTCCGACTCGTCCTTCGACGAGCTGAGGAGCTGGAGGATGTTGTCGGCGTCGCCCATGACGTCGACGCCGCGCGCGATCGTCCCGGAGATGGGGCACGTCTCCACGCGGCCGCCCTCGACGCGCACGTACATCTCGGGCGACGCGCAGACGAGGTGCTCGCCTTCGCCCAGGCTCATCAGCGCGCCGTACGGCGCGGGGTTCCGCTCGCGCAGCCGCCGGAACAGCTCCGACGGCGCGACGCCGCAGCGCTCGAAGAAGGTGCGCCCCGGCACGACCTCGAAGAGGTCTCCGCGGGCGAAGGCCTCGCGCGCCCGACGCACCGTCGCCGCGTACTCCCCCGGGGCGTGGTCGTTCGCGCGCTCGGGATCGCGCGCCGGAGCGAGCGGGACGCGCACTCCGGTCCGCTCGAGGCCCGCGGTCGAGCGCCCCTCGACCTCGAAGTCGTAGCGGTACCGCGTCGCGACCTGGCGGCGGTGGTCGACGACGACGATCTCGTCGGGGATGAACAGGACGAGGTCCCGCTTGTCGGCGGGACGCGGCAGCCGGCGCGCGATCTCCTCGAACTGGTAGGCGAGGTCGTAGGCGAACGCGCCGTAGAGCCCGAGGTGGGCGTCGCCGTCGGCGGCGAAGAGGTCGACGATCCCGCGGATCAGCGAGAACACCGAGCGCTGCTTGCTCCGCTCCTCCTCCGGGAAGCGGCGCTCCGGACCCCTGATGCGGCCCGCGACCCGCCGATCCGTCTCCTCGACGCGCTCGACGGCATCGAGCGCGCGGACGTGCCGGGCGAGGAGCGGCAGGAGGACGGCGCCGCGCTCGTTGAGCGCTTCGAGCGTGAACGACCGGTCACGCGTCGTGACCCGCAGCGGCGGATCGACGAAGCCGATGTCCCACCGTGTGTAGCGCCCGGGGTACTCGTAGCTCGACGCGAGGAGCACGCCGTGGCGCTCGTCGAGCGCGTCGACGATCGGCTCGATCGCGCCGGGCACGTCGAGCGGGGTCGACGTCCGGACCACGTCGATGCCGCCGCGGGTCTGATACCGCGCCGAGCGCTCCTTCGCCTCCGTCATGCCCGCCACGCGCCGCCTCCCAAAAACAAAAAACCTCGTCCCGCATCGGGACGAGGGTCGTGGTGCCACCCGAACTCGCTCGCGGCTCGCGCCGCGCGCCTCAGCGCCTGCGATCACAGGCCGCCCCGTGGTAACGGAGGGCTTCCGGCCGTCCCTACTGGCTCGACGCTTTCAGGCCGGCGTCTCGCGGGACCCATTCCGCCGCGCTCGCGGTCCCCCTTCTCAGCTACCGGGGTTCTCTGGCCCGCTCCCGACGACGTACTCGCTCCCGCTCGAGCGACGCTGCGCCGATGGTAGGTGCCCTCCGCCGCGGATGGCAAGGCCGAGCCCTTGTTTCCAGGGCTTTTTCGGATGTCAAGCGGCGGCCGGACGAGGCGGCCCAGCCACCAGGAACGGACGCGCGATCCCCGTCCGTACATTGGCTCCGTGGCCATCGTTCCCGTCCGTCAAGGCCCTGGTCGCCCGCTCGGACCAATGGCTGTCCGCTCGACATTGCCCAGCCATTCGGCCGAGAAGGTCCGCGACGTCGTGCGCGGGCTCCCGATGGCCACCGGGTACCGCCTCACGGTGAAGCCGCTCCGCTATCGCTCGCGCCCGCACCTGCAGGCCTTCACCTACTGGGACCGCCCGGAGATGGTCCTCCAGGTCCCCGAGCCGTTCGTGCCCTTCGCGGAGGTCTGCGACCTCGGCAGCCAGGGGTCGCCGCTCGTGCCCTTCCGCACGCGGCGGGACGTCATCCGCTTCCTGTACCTCCACGAGTTCTGCCACTACTGGCTCTTCCTCGTGCACGGCTGGGGCACCTCGGCCGAGGTGCAGTGCGACCGCTACGCCTTCGCGAGCTACCGCCGGCGGGGGATCGTCCTGCCGCCGCGCGTGCGCCGCGGCGAACGCATCGCGCTCGCGCGGGAGGTCTCGGCTTAGCCCTACCCCGCGATGCGGGCGGTGACGAGGCCCATCGCGTCCACCGCCACGGCGGTCGGCACCAGCGCGATGCCGTAACGATGAGCCAGCTCGGGATGCTGGGAGACGTCGACCGTCACGACGCGCCGCCCCTCTTCGCGCAGCTCGCGCTCGAGGCGCCGGCAGTCGGTGCAGAGCGGGTGCGTGAACTCGACGACGAGCTCCCCCGACGCGTCGCCGACGCCCAGCAGCGCCAGGTCGACGCGGTCGAACGAGCGGCGGGCGATGCCGCGGAAGCGGGCGACGAGCTTGTACATCTCGCAGCCGGCGCAGAAGCCCGTCGTCGCCGCGAGGAGGGCGAGCGCCGTGACGACGAGGCCGAGTCCGGTGCCGAGCGCCGGCGCGCCGAGCCCGTACGCGAGGGTCGCCGCGCCGAGGAAGACGGTCCCCACGATGTTCGCGAAGCGCGGCGGCCGCGAGTCCTCGATGGGACCCTCGCCGATGCGCGGCTGGACGATCTCGAAGTACGCGAGGCAAGCCAGGCAGTAGCGCCGGCCGAAGCGAAGGCCGATCGCGAGCTGCGCCGCGAGCAGCCACAGCAGCGGCCACCAGCCGCTGACCACGGCGAGGAGCGACACCAGGCCGACGATCGTCTGGTTCGTGCGCGGCGCGTACGAGTCGATCACGTCGGTGTCGCGGTACGGGTCGGCGGTGCGGACGCGCGGGCGCGGCAGCGCGGCAGTGCTCATGGACCCTCCTGACGGATTACCTAGTCTAGCGATCGGAAATCGGGTGGGAGGGCCGAACGGCCCGATCTGGGCGGGCGATCCGGCTCAGTACGCTGCGTGGCGACGTGGCGGATGAGCTCGGGTTCGGCCCCTTCCTCGCCCTGCCCGCCGCGGCACGCGCCGAGCTGGCCGCGCGCTCCCGCCTGGCGCGATACCGCCGCGACGAGCCGCTCATGCGCCCCGGCGAGGAGTCGGATGCCGCCTTCGCGCTCCTCAGCGGGCGCGTCCGCGTCATCGGACACGACGGGACGGTGCTGGCCGTGATGCCCGCGCCCGCGCTCACCGGCGAGCTCGCCGTCCTCGCCGGGCTCCGCCGCTCGGCCGAGGTCGTCGCCGTCGAGCCCGTCCGCGCGCTGCGTATCCCCGCGGCCGAGCTGCGGGACGTCGTACGCCGGCACGAGGGCTTCGCGCGGACGCTCGAGGCCTTCGCCGACGCGCGGCGCGCGAACGCTTTCCTCCGTCGTCAGGGCCCCTTCACCGAGCTGCCCTCCGACGAGATCGAGGAGCTGGCCGCGCACCTGCGCCCGGTCCATTTCGCGGCCGGCGCGCTGGTCATGCGGCAGGGGGAGCGCGGCGACGACGTCTATCTCGTGCGCGAGGGGAGCGTCGAGGTCGTGCGCACCGACGGCGCGGACGAGCGCCTCCTCTCCCGCCTCGGACCCGGCGCGCTCGTCGGCGAGATCGCGGCGCTCACCGGCTCGCCGCGCACGGCGACGGTCCGCTGCGCCACCGACGTCGACGCGCTCCTGGTCCCCGGCACCGAGGTCCGCGCCGTCGTGACGCGGCATCGCGCGCTCCTCGAGCGCATGCGCTCGGTCATGCAGGCGCGGCACACGCCGCAGCGCACCGGCGAGCACCGCATCGATCCCGCGCCCGACGATCCCGGCGCGGTCATCGTCCACGACCCGCAGCGCGGCGTGTACCTGCGGCTCGACCGGCAGGCGCTCGCGATCTACCAGGACCTCGACGGCGAGCGCACCCTGCGCGACCTCTCGCTCCGGCATCTCGAGCGCACCGGCACGCTCGACCCGCACGCGGTCTTCTCGACGGTCGCCGCGCTCCAGGTCGCCGGGCTCGTGAGCGCGCCGCGCGTCGCGACGAAGGGCCCCGACGGCCGTCTCCTCCGCGCGATCGACATGGTCCTCGGCCCGCGCGCGGAGCTGGCCGACGCGGATCCCGCCGCGACCGCCCTGCACCGCGTCCTAGCGCCGCTGTTCTCGCGCCCCATCGCGGCCGCTGCCGTCGTCCTCGGGATCGGCGGGCTCGCCGCGGCGGTCCCCGTCCTGCGCACCGCGTCGCCGACGGACTTCGGCGTCGGCGGCATCCTCGTCGCCTTCGGCGGCCTGCTCCTCGCCGGCGTCGGCCACGAGATGGCGCACGCTATCGCCGCGAAGGCGGAGGGCTCCCGCCTCGGGCGCGCGGGCATCGGCCTCTTCTGGTTCACCCCGGTCGTCTACGTCGATACCTCGTCGACGTGGTCCATCCCGCGGTGGGGCCGCATCCGCGTGAACGCGGCCGGCCCGCTCTTCAACCTCGCCCTCGCGGGAGCGCTCGGCCTCGCGGCGCGCCTCGCCGCGGGCGGCGTCGCCCAGGCTCTCCTCGTCTGGCTGTCGCTGACGAACGTGCTGCTCGTCGCGTTCAACCTGTCGCCGCTGCTCGAGTTCGACGGGTACTACGTGCTCGCGGACCTCACCGACACGAACGCGCTCCGCCGCAAGGCCATGCGCTTCGTCTTCGGCGACCTCGCCCGCCGTCCGCGGCGCCCGCGCTCGCGCCGCGAGGCCGGCGCGCTCCTGTACGTCGCCGCCGCTCTCGCGTACGTGATCGGCGCGAGCGCGGTCGCGCTCGCGGGGGTGCCGCGCGTGGCCGACTCGCTGCTCTCGGCCTACCTCGCCGACCCCGAGCGGAGCGCCGTCGCGCTGCTCGCCGCGGCCGCCGTCGCGGTCACGCTGGTGTCGCCGTTCGTGATGGAGGCCATCGACGCGCGCTCGCGCCCGGAGCCCGGGGCGGCCTGAGCCTCAGCGCTTCCGGATCGACTGCGATGGCGGGCGGATGTCGACGGTCCCCGTCTTCACGCCCAGCCCGGCGGATAGGTCGCTCTTCGACACGCGCGGCTCGAGGCGCTCGACGCGGGCCGTGCCGCTGCCGAACTTCGCGCGCTCCTCGGCCGTGAGGTCGTAGCCCTTGAGGGCGGCGTCGGCATCGCGCGCGAGGAGCTCGCGGAACGCCGCGTCCGACATCGCCCGGTCGAGGATCTCGTGCAGCTGCTCCGCGGACACTCCCTCACCCCGCGGAAGCGCCTTCGTTCCCACCGCCTGTGAGCGCTGCCCGCGCGCGCGAAGAGTACCGCGGCCCCGAGCGCGAGAGCACGCTTTCCATCAGGTGCACCGCGTCGGCGGTGAACGCCAGCCGCCGCGGAAGGCGCGCCGCGGCGAGCGCGGCGCCGACGGCCGCGGCCTCCCCAGCGGGAGTGCCCTCGCGGACGCGCGCGAGCGTCACGTGGGGGCGCAGCGGCTTGGGGTCGAAGGGCAGGTCGCGCGCCTCGAGCGCGTGCCGGACGGCGCCGCCCACCGCCTCGATCTCGCGCCCGGCGTCCGTACCCGCCCAGGCGAGCCGCGGCGGTCCGTGCTCCGGGAAGCGGCCGAGGCCGGTGAAGGCGACGCGGAAGGCGCGCCGCCCGCGGACGGCCTGCGCGACCGCCGCCGCCGCGTCGGCGACGCGCTCCTCGGGGACCGCGCCGAGGAACGCGAGCGTGACGTGGAGCAGCTCGGGCGCGACGCGCCGGAGCGCCGGAGCCTCGGCGGGCAGAGAGCGCGCGAGCGCCACGGCGACGTCGGTCGGGATGGGGACCGCGACGAAGAGGCGCGGCACGACGGCAGGAAGCCTAGAGCCGGTGGCCCCCCCTAGAAGCTGCTCGCGGTCACCTGATCGCCGATGAGCAGGAGGACGAAGGCGATGGCGAGGAAGGTGGTGAACAGGCCGAGGAGAAGGGCCTGCACACGGTCGATGCGCGTGTCTTCGGTGGCCGTGTCGTCGTCGCTCACTCGACGCGCATAGAGCAACCGTCATGCCGGGCGTCCGGACCGCGCGCCCGCGTGTCCGCGCGGTAACGGCCGCCGCGGCGGGCGGCCGAACGGCAGTGGCTAGGCGGGGCTCGGAGCGGGCGCGGGGCCCTTCCCGGTCCCGGGGCGCCGGTCGTCGCCGCCGGTCTGGCCGGTGGGCGGCTCCGAGGGCTGGCCGACGGACGCCGCGGCGGGGATGTCGGCGGACTGGTCCTCGAAGATCTTGTCGAACTCGTCGCTCGACATCGTCTCGTCGGTGATGAGGCGGCGGACGACCGCGTCGAGCTTGTCCTTGTGCTGCGTGAGCACCTGGTACGCGCGCTCGCGCGCCGCGTCGATGATCTCCTTGACCTCGCTGTCGATGAGCTTGGCGACGTCCTCGGAGTAGTTGCGCTCCTCCTGGATCTGGCGGCCCAGGAAGATGAGCTCGTCGGTGCGGCCGTACTGCAGGGGACCGAGCTTCTCGCTCATGCCGTACTTCGTCACCATCTGGCGCGCCATCTCGCTGGCCTTCTCGATGTCGTTCGAGGCGCCCGTCGTCATGTCGCCGCCGAGGTGGATCTGCTCGGCGACCCAGCCGCCGAGCGCCGCCGCGATGTCGTCCTCGAATTCGCGCTTGGTGCGGAAGTAGCGGTCCTCCTGCGGGAGCGACCAGGTGACGCCCATGGCCATGCCGCGCGACACGATCGTGATCTTGTGGACCGGGTTCGTGTGCTTGAGGAGCTTGAAGCAGAGAGCGTGGCCCGACTCGTGGTAGGCCACGATCATCTTCTCCTTCTCGGTGATGACGCGCGAGCGGCGCTCGGGGCCGAGGGCGACCTTCTCGAGGGCCTCCTCGAACTCGGACTGGCCGATCGTCTTCTTGTTGCGACGCGCGGCGAGGATGGCGGCCTCGTTCACGACGTTGGCCAGGTCCGCCCCCGAGAAGCCGGGAGAGATCTTGGCGATCTTCAGCAGCTCGACCGTCTTGTCCAGCGGCTTGCCGCGGACGTGGACGTCGAGGATGGCCTTGCGGCCGCGGATGTCGGGGCGGTCGAGGACGACCTGGCGGTCGAAGCGGCCGGGCCGCAGGAGCGCCGGGTCGAGGACGTCGGGACGGTTCGTCGAGGCGAGGACGATGACGTTCGTGCCCGTGTCGAAGCCGTCCATCTCCACCAGGATCTGGTTGAGGGTCTGCTCGCGCTCGTCGTGCGATCCGCCGAGGCCGGCGCCGCGCTGGCGGCCGACCGCGTCGATCTCGTCGATGAAGACGATGCACGGCGCGTTGCGCTTGGCCTGGTCGAAGAGGTCGCGCACGCGCGAGGCGCCGACGCCGACGAACATCTCCACGAACTCGGAGCCCGAGATCGAGAAGAAGGGCACGCCGGCCTCGCCGGCGACCGCTCGCGCGAGGAGCGTCTTGCCGGTGCCGGGCGGTCCGACGAGCAGGACGCCGCGCGGGATGCGCGCGCCGACGGTCGAGAACTTCTCGGGGTACTTGAGGAACTCGACGACCTCTTGGAGCTCCTGCTTGGCCTCGTCGACGCCGGCGACGTCGTCGAACGTCACCGTCGGCTTGTTGCCGATGAACATGCGCGCGCGGCTCTTGCCGAACGACAGCGCTTGGTTATTGGTGCCCTGCGCCTGTCTCATCATGTAGATGAAGAAGCCGCCGATCAGGAGCACGGGCAGCAGGCTGAGGAGGACGGAGCCGATGAGCCCGAGCGTCGGGCTCTCCTGCTGCACCGTCATGTTCACCTGCGACTGCGGGTGCGAGCTGTTGTAGTCGAGGACGGCCTTCGAGAAGGTGTCGTCCCCGGTGAGGGCCACGTCGTAGCGGCTGCCGTCGTTCGTCTCGAGGGTGGCCTTGGTGTTGCCGCTCAGCGTGATCGCCTTGACCTGGCCCTGGTCGATCTTCTGGATGGCCTCGGTGAGGGAGACCTGCTTCGTCGCGGGCGACTGCGCGCGGTAGGCATAGAGGAGCGCGACGCCCATCACGACGAGGAGGAGCGTCAGGATGCCGTTCTTGAAGATGCGGTTGTTCAGATCCAGGTCAGTGTCCCTCTCTGCCCATATACGAAGATGCTACGCGCGTCCCCGGGGCGCGGATGCGCACCTCCCATGCCGCTGGTGGGCGTGCCACAAGAACGTACCCATCTGACACCGCATTCCAGGCGGCGGCGATCCCGGGGATCCAGGCCACCTCGCCTGCTCGCGTGACGACGACCGGCATCCGGGACCTTTGGCGCATGGGCACTTTCGCATCGGTGAACAGGTCCTGCACACGCGCGCGGGACGCTCCGGCCATCCGGTCGCCCGCGCGGCGCGCGCGCACGACGAGCCCCTCGGCGTCGGGCCGCGGGATGGCGGCCGCGATGCCGGCATCCGCGCTCGCGCGCGCTTCGAGCAGCTCGATGCGCCAACCGTTCCACTCCACCGATCCGCCGAGCGAGAGAGCAAGGTCACCAGGCGGTGCGCTGGATGGCTCATCGTGCCGCGCCGCGCCCCCCTCCGCGCCTTCGACGCCGGATCCCGCGGCGGGCTCGAGCCGCAGGACGGCGTACTCGCGGATCGCCCGGCCGCCGGGGAGGTCGAGCGACATGCTCCCGTCACGGCGCGCCGACATCGCCGCCAGGGCGTCGCGATGCGCCGACCCGAGGACGCTCCCCGTCGCCCGCTCCCACGCCAGCGCGAGGGCGTCCGCGACGCTCCCATCGCCCGCGACGGTGCCGAGGGCGTCGAGGTCGATCGCGCCGTCGCGCTCGCTGGCCGCGAGCGCGCGCTCGGCGGCGCGGCGGACCGCGTCGGCGGCTTCCGCGGCGCTGTCGGCGAGGCGCGCGAGTGCGGCCTCGACCTGCGGGTTCACCGCGCGGAGCTCGGGCAGGACCTTCCGGCGGATGCGATTGCGCGCGTAGCGCAGCGAGCGGTTCGTCGGATCCTCTCGTGGCGCGATCCCCGCGCCCCGGCACACGGCCTCGGTCTCCGCGCGCCCGATGCAGAGGAGCGGACGCACGACGCCCTCACGCGACGGTCGCATGCCCGCGAGCCCCGCGATCCCGCTCCCTCTCGCGAGGTGGAGGAGCACCGTCTCCGCCTGGTCGTCGCGTGTGTGTCCCGTCGCGATCGCCGCCGCGCCGCGCTCGGCGGCGACGCGCCGGAGGAACGCGTATCGCGCGCGGCGCGCGTCGTCCTCGCTCCGCGGCACGCGCTCGGCGCGGCCGACGTGGATCGTCGCGCCGACGCTCGCCGCGAGGTCGGCGACATGCTGCGCGTCGCTCGCTCCGGTCCGGCGGACGCGGTGATCGAAGTGCGCGACGTGCAGGACCAGGCCGAGCTCCGGAGCGAGATCGGCCAGGAGGAGCAGCAAGGCGGTCGAGTCCGCGCCGCCCGAGACGGCGACGACGAGAGCGCCGGGGCGGAGGAGGTCGTGCTCGCGCGCGTATCGCCGCACGGTCTCGCGGATCTGCCGTGGGGTCTTGGCCTTCGTCATGGCGGTGGCTGGGGTGGGATTTGAACCCACGACCTAGGGTTTATGAGTCCCTTGCTCTGCCCCTGAGCTACCCAGCCGGGGAAATGCGCGCGGGGACATCCCATTTTACGGGGCGCGCCGCTCGATCGATACCTCGAGCGCGAAGATCACCGGGGTAAGTGGGGTCCGCCGAGGAGCGCGAGACGTTCGCCTTCGTACGCCAACAGCTCCCGCCCGTCACGGTCGTAGAGGGTCACCGTCCCCGCCCGACGCACGTGACGGAGCGTCGCCTCCGCCCCGAAGATCGCCAGCGCGAATGCGAGGCGGTCAACGGACTCGTCGCGCACGTCGCGGAGGTCGCGCCAGCGCCCAACACTGCGCACCCGATAGCTCACGCGCCATTGATCGGACGCGGCTTGCAGACTATCGTCTGTAGACTCCTTGTCTCGACGGCGCACACCCTCGCGCCGTGCCAGCGCTCGCCCCCCGCGTCGGCCGCGTCATCCGCCGCTATCGCGAGGGCGTCGGCCTCTCCCAGGAGGCGCTCGCCGCCGAGTCGGGCCTCCACCGGACGTACATCTCGCTCGTCGAGCGCGGCCATCGGAACATCTCCGTCGACGCGCTGGCGCAGATCGCCGAGGCGCTCGGCGTCTACCCGTCGCGTCTCATGGCCGACGCGGAGAAGGAGCCGCCGTCCGAGTCGTCTGGGCGACGGCGCCGGGCGGACCGCGACCGGTGACCGGCTAACGCTCTAATAGCGGACGGACGTGGCGGCCTTCCGCGCGTCGTCGCCCGCGGTACTCGTCAACGGTCATCGTGTACTTCTCGTTGTTGCACCGCGGGCACGCCGGAAAGATGTTCTCGACGCGGTTCGATCCACCGCGCGCGAGGGGCGTGCCGTGGTCGGGGACAAGCCGGGCCGGCATGTCGCAGTAGGCACACCGTCCCTCGTATTCCTCGACCAGTGCGAGCCAGGCCGCAGAGGTGAGCGAGCCATCGGCTCCGACCTCGCGGCAGCGACGGTTGTTCCGGATCATCCGAACGATGTCGGGATGCGAACGCGCGTACTCAGCGGCCTTCCCGATGATCTCCGCGCGGTGCGCCGCGTAGTACTCGCGCGAACGCAGCTTCTTCGCGTCGGGATGCGCCGTTCGCCAGCGCCGCATCGCCGCCGCGGCGCGAGCGAGGTTGCGCTTCATCCAGGCGCGTCCGTACGCGCGGCGCCGTTCAACGTCTCGGTATGGCAACGAAAAAGCCTCCGGCCGGAAGTCGCCTCCCTGGCCAAGAGGCTTCGGACGCGTATTGCGCTTCTGCGGTGGCGGTGGCCCCTGTTGCGGGGGGACGATTCGAACGTCCGACCCCGGGGTTATGAGCCCCGTGTGGTACCACTCCACCACCCCGCGACACAAGTGTACTCCGCACATGGAAGCACGCACGCTCCCGGCCGCGCGAGGCGCGACTACTTCGGGCCGAAGAACACCGCGAGCCAGCGAGCGAAGCGACCGCCGTCCGACGCGTTGATGCGCACCGTCGGCAGGCCGGACGAGCCCCGATC
>JAGWSB010000005.1 GCA_028876375.1 Chloroflexota bacterium
GACGAACGTGATGCTGCTCTCCTCCTCGGCGACGACGATGGTGCGCGAGAGGCAGGCCGCATCGCCGGCCGCCCAGGTGCGCTCCGATGTGATCGGCACACGCGCCGCGACGCCGCGCGAGACGTGCACGAACGTCCCGGCGGTCCAGAGCGCATCCGCGACCGCGGAGATCGCGCCGTGTGTCGGGACCTTCCCGCCGCCGTCGATCCAGCGCTCGACGAGGTCGGGGCGCTCGCGCACGGCGACGTCGAGATCGGCGACGTAGACGCCCTCCGGGAGCGCATCGCGGCCGCGCGCGACCGTCGAGCGGGCCCCCACCAGCGGCGACGCGGGGACGGACGCCGGAGGGAAGCGCCGCCATTCCTCTTCGTGCCCCGTCGGCCAGGGAAGCTCGTTCACGCGCTCGGCGGCCGCGCGGCGCGAGCGCCGAAGCCACTCCGGCTCGCCGCGCTCCACAGAGAACCGCTCGACCACGTCCGGGTCGAGCGGCTGGTGCAACGTGGGGAGGGTCGCGGTCGCGGTCACCCGATGGCGCCGGCCATCTGGAGCTGGATGAGACGGTTCATCTCGATGGCGTAGTCCATCGGGAGCGTCTTCACGATCGGCTCGATGAAGCCGTTCACGACCATGGCCGTGGCATCGCTCTCGGAGAGGCCGCGGCTCATCAGGTAGAAGAGCTGCTCCTCGCCGACCTTCGAGACGCTCGCCTCGTGGCCGATGGTGACGTCATCCTCCTCGATCTCCATGACCGGGAACGTCTGGCTCTGCGCGGTCTCGTCGAGCATGAGCGCGTCGCAGCGGACGGTGCTCTTGGCGCCGTGGCAGCCGGGGTAGATCTTCACCAGGCCACGGTAGTTCTGCTTGCCGGTGCCCTTGCTGATGCCCTTGCTCGTGATGATGCTCGTCGTGTTCGGCGCGGCGTGGACCATCTTGGCGCCGGCATCCTGCGTCTGCGCGTCACCGGCGAAGGCGACGGACAAGACCTCGCCGTGCGCGCGCTCGCCCATGAGGTACACGGACGGGTACTTCATCGTCACGTGGCTGCCGAGGTTCGCGTCGATCCATGTCATCCGCCCGTCCTTCTGCACCATGGCGCGCTTCGTGACGAGGTTGTAGACGTTGTGGCTCCAGTTCTGGATGGTCGTGTAGCGGACGTCGGCGCCGTCCTTGACGATGATCTCGACGACGGCGCTGTGGAGCGTCGCGGTCGAGAAGATCGGCGCGGTGCAGCCCTCGACATAGTGCACGCTCGAGCCGGGCTCGGCGATGATCAGCGTGCGCTCGAACTGGCCGGCGTTCTCGCTGTTGATGCGGAAGTACGCCTGGAGCGGCAGCGTGACGTGCACGCCCGGCGGCACCCACACGAACGATCCGCCTGACCACACCGCGGTGTTGAGCGCGGCGAGCTTGTTGTCGTTGGCGGGGATCACCGTCCCGAAGTGCTCCTTGACGATGTCCTCGTGCTCGCGCAGCGCGGTGTCGGTGTCCATGAAGATGACGCCCTGCGCCTCGAGGTCCTTGCGGATGTTGTGGTAGATGGACTCGCTGTCGAATTGGGATCCGACACCCGCGAGGTACTTCTGCTCCGCCTGGGGGATGCCGAGCTTGTCGAACGTCTGCTTGATGTACTTGGGGACGTCTTCCCAGTTCTTCGCGCTCTTGTCCGACGCGCGGAGGTAGTAGTAGATGTCCTCGAAATCGATCCCTGACAGGTCGGCGCCCCATGTCGGCATGGGACGACTGCGATAGTGGCGGTACGCCTTGAGGCGGCGCTCGAGCATCCACTGCGGCTCGTGCTTGTACGTCTGGCTGATCTCGCGAATGACCTCCTCATCGAGGCCCTTCTTGAGCTTGTTGATGTACGAGACGTCGTCGTGCCAGCCGTACTGGTAGGCGTCGGGGAGCTGGTCTTGGACCTTCGGCTGAACTGCCATACGGGTATTTTCTACCTGCTGAGTCGGAAATCCAAGCGCTTCCCCTTCTGGTGTCGGAAGCCGGAGACGCGGCGTGACCTCGCGCGGCTCTTCCATCGCAGGACGCCAGTGTGCGCCATCGGACGCGGCCCGCTAGGCGGTCGGCCTCTCGAGCGCTACACGCGCTCCAGGGCGACCATGGGGATGACGCGTGTCGTCTTGGTCTCGTAGTCGCGGAAGCCCGGCATCGCGGCCGTGTGCTGCCCCCATAGCCGATCGCGCTCGGATCCCTTCGCGAGCGGGGTGGCGCGGGCGCGGAACTCTTCGCCGTCGGCCTCGACGGTGACATCCGGATGCGCGACGAGGTTGCGGTACCACTCGGGGTCCGCCGGCGCGCCGCCCTTCGACGCCGCCACGACGTACCGGTCGGCGTCCTTGTGGAACGCGAGGGGATACGTGCGACGCTCGCCGCTCTTTCGGCCGCGCACCGTGAGAAGCAGCAAGCGCGGGCCCCATGGTCCGTACTGCTTGCGACCGCTCGCGCGGAAGCCGTCGATGACCGGATCGTTCCTGCTGCTCAAAGCTCCACCCCCGGTCGCTGAACGCCGGATCGCCGGCGGCTATTCCGCCGCTTGCTTCGCCTCTTCGCCCGGCCACGCGGTGAGGCCCCACGCCGCGGCCTTCAGCGTCTTGAGCGAGAGGAGCGCGCACTTCACGCGCGCGGGGCTGAGGGTGATGCCGAGGTCCTCGAGGACGGCTTCCTTGTCGATGCCCTTGACCTCGTCCAGCGTCTTGCCCTTGATCCGCTCCGTGAGCAGCGACGCGGAGGCTTGCGAGATGGCGCAGCCGCGGCCGGTGAAGTGGACGTCGTCGATCCGCCCGCTCTCGCCGACGAGCAGGAACATCGTGATCTCGTCGCCGCAGAGAGGGTTCGTGTCGTGGTAGTGGTGCGTCGCTCCCTCGAGCTCGCCGTAGTTCCGCGGGTTCTTGTAGTGGTCGAGGATGTTCTCGCGGTAGAGGTCGTCCATCAGGTCAAAGACTAAGGGCTAGAGGCCGAAGACCTTCTTCGCCTTCCGCACGGCGGCCACGAGAGCGTCCATCTCCTCGTTCGTGTTGTAGAGGTAGGTGCTCGCGCGCGTCGTCGCGCTGACGCCGAGGCGCGTCATGAGCGGGTTGTTGCAGTGGTGTCCGGCGCGCACCGCGATGCCCTCGCGGTCGAGGAGCGTCGCCATGTCGTGCGGGTGGATGCCCTTGACGTCGAACGACACCACGCCGACGCGGTCGCGCGTGTCGTGCGGTCCGAAGACGGTCACGCCGTCCTCGGCCAGTAGGGGCGGGAGGAGGTGCGCGACGAGCGCGACCTCGTGGCGGTGGATGGCGTCGATGCCGACCTCCTCGAGGTAGCGCACCGCGGCGCCGAGGCCGATGGCGTCGACGTACGCCGAGGTCCCCGCCTCGAACTTCCACGGCAGCTCGTTCCAGTCGCTCCGTTCGATCGAGACGCGGCTGATCATGTCGCCGCCGTACAGGAACGGACGCATCCGCTCCAGGAGCGCGGCGCGGCCCCACACGACGCCCGAGCCGACCGGTCCGAGCATCTTGTGGCCGCTGAAGGCGATGAAGTCGCAGCCGATGTCCTGGACGTCGACGCGCATGTGCGGCGCCGACTGCGCGGCGTCGACGATCGTCGTCGCGCCCGCGCGCTTCGCCCAGCCGACGACCTCCTTCACCGGATCGATCACTCCGAGGCCGTTCGACGTGTGCGTGATCGCGAGGACCTTCGCGCCCTTCTCCAGCTCGGCGCGCATCTGGTCCAGGCGGAGGCGCCCATCGTCGTCGATGTCGACGACGACGAGCTCGGCTCCGACGTCCTGCGCGAGCTGCTGCCACGGCACGAAGCTCGAGTGGTGCTCGAGGACGGTCGTGACGACGCGGTCGCCCTTCCTCAGGTTGTCGCGGCCCCACGCGTAGGCGACCAGGTTGAGGCCCTCCGTCGCGTTGCGCACGAAAATGACCTCGCGTGGCGAAGGCGCGTTGATGAAGCGCGCGACCGCGGCGCGCGCGTCCTCGAACGCGGCCGTGGTCCGCTCCGAGAACTCGTAGACGCCGCGGTGGATGTTCGCGTTGTGCTCCTCGTATACGACGCGCATGGCCTCGAGGACCTGCCGCGGCTTCTGGCTGGTCGAGGCGCTGTCGAGCCAGACGAGCGGCTTGCCGTGCACCGTCTGCGACAGCACGGGGAAGTCCTGTCGGATGCGCGCGACGTCGAGCGTCGCCGCGGATCCGGTCGCGCGCGCGGTCACGGCCATGGGGGCCTCCTTAGACCTTGCCGGCGTAGAGCTCTTCGCGGACGAAGTCGTACCCCTTGTTCTCGAGCTCGGCGGCGAGCTCGCGCCCGCCGGTCCGGACGATGCGTCCGTCGATGAGGACGTGGACGTAGTCGGGGTGGACGTAGCGAAGGATGCGCTCGTAGTGCGTGATGAGGAGGATGCCGACCTCGGGGGAGCGAAGCGCCTCGATGCCCATCGCCACGGTCTGGAGAGCGTCGATGTCGAGCCCGGAGTCGGTCTCGTCGAGAAGCGCGAACCGCGGCTGGAACATGTGCATCTGCAGCATCTCGAGGCGCTTCTTCTCGCCGCCGGAGAAGCCCTCGTTGACCGACCGCGTGAGGAACGCGTCGTCGACCTCGAGGAGCTTCGTCTTCTCGGCGAGGAGCTTGCGGAACTGCGGGATGGGGACGTCGTTCTTCTGCCCGTCGGTCTGGCGACGCGCGTTGATCGCCGTCCGCAGGAAGCTCGCGACGGAGACGCCGGGGATGGCGATGGGGTACTGGAACGCGAGGAACATCCCGGCCTTCGCGCGCTGGTCGACAGGCAACGCGAGGAGATCGGCCCCGTCGTACGTCACCGTCCCGGCGGTCACCTTGTACCGGGGATGGCCCATGATCGTGAGCGCGAGCGTGCTCTTGCCCGAGCCGTTCGGGCCCATGACGGCGTGCACCTCGCCGGTGGGGATGGCGAGGTCGATCCCCTTGAGGATCTCCTTCCCCTCGACGGTGACGTGCAGGCCGCGGACCTCGAGCGTCGCCATCTCGCTCAGGCTCGCGCCTTCGGCGCGTGCATGGTCGGTGCGCCGGCGAGAACGGCGGAGCCGGACCTCGCCCGCTGCCGTTCAGACGGCCACTTCGCGAGCTCGGCGAGCGTGAGGGAGTCGAGCGCGCCGGCGATCGTCGCCTGGAGCTTCACCCACAGCTGGCGGGTGCCGCACTTCGGCTCGTGGGGACAGTTCACGATGGGGTCGCCCTCCGCGGTGCACACCTGCGGCTCGATCGGCCCCTCGAGGGCCCGGACGACGTCACCCGCCGTCACGCTCGACGGATCCTTCGCGAGCTGGTAGCCACCGCCGGCGCCGCGCTTGCCGCTGACGAGGCCGGCGCGCCGCAGGGACGCGACGAGCTGCTCGAGGTACGCCTCGGGGAGCGATTCGCCCTCCGCGACGCTGCGCAGGCTGACGCTCCCCTGACCGAACCGCCGAGCGAGCTCGACCATGACGCGCATCCCGTATTCGCCGCGGGTCGAGACGTGGAACGCGGTGGCTTGGAGGGGATTTCCGATCATTCTGGTAGGGATTGTAGCGACGAGCGGGGCGTGCGGTAAGTGCCGTTCGGAGGGCCGCGGAGGCCTCGTGGTCGCTGCCTGCTTTCTCACACCGCGCTGCCGCCGACGCTAGCAGACCGCCGTCCGCTGGGGCACTCGATCAGCGCGAGCCGCGGAGCCGCGGGTCGAGCGCGTCGCGGAGCCCGTCGCCGATGAGGTACAGGGACAGGACGGTGAGGAAGATCATCACCCCGGGCGAGACGACGAGCCACCAAGCGCGAACGAAGTACGAGGCGGCGTTCGTCAGCATGTTCCCCCACGACGGCGTCGGCGGCGTGATCCCGAGGCCGAGGTACGACAGCGCCGACTCGATGAGGATGATGCCGCCCGCGTCGATGGCGGCGAGGACGAAGATGAGCGGGAGGATGTTCGGCAGGATGTGGCGGATCATGATCCGCGCCTGCGAGGCCCCTACGGTGCGCGCCGCCGTCACGAACTCGCGCTCGCGGAGCGCGAACGTCTGTCCACGGACGAAATTCGCGATGCCGGTCCAGATGAGGAACCCCAGGACGGCGATGAGGACCGGGGGACCGGGCGTGAACAGCCCGGCGAAGATGAGGAGCAGGTAGAGCGTCGGTATGGAGTTGAGCGTCGTGACGGACCAGGTGACGATGTCGTCCCAGACGCCGCGGTAGTACCCGGCGGAGAGCCCGATGGCGATGCCGACGGTCATGTTGATGAGGCTCGCGAGGAACGCCACGGCGAGCGACACGCGGCCGCCGTAGAGGAGCCGCACCACCTGGCTGCGGCCGATCTCGTCCGCCCCGAGCATGTAGGCGAGCGGGTCGAGGGTCGGCTTCGCGTACGCCTTGAGCAGCTCTTGATCCTCGAACTTCATGTGGAAGACGTGATCGGCCAGGACGTCCGCGGCGAGCGCGAGCACGACGAGGACCGCGAGGACGACGAAGGCGGCGATGGTGACGCGATCGTGGCGGATCCGCCACCACGCGTCGCTCCACAGTCCGGCGGACGCGCGTCTGGATCCGCGGACGCCGGCGACGAGGGACTCCGCGGCGGCGCTCGCCACTATCCCGTCTTCACCCGCGGATCGACCAGCACGTAGACGACGTCGCGCAGCAGGTAGCTGATGACGAGCAGGAGGCTCGAGATCATCACGCCGGCCATGACGACCGGATAGTCCTTCCCCACCACGGACTGGTACGTGAGCTGTCCGATCCCCGGCCAGGTGAAGACCTGCTCGATGACGAGGGCCCCCGAGATGAGGAAGGCGAGGATGCCGCCGAGCGCGGTGACCATGGGGATGAGCGCGTTCCGGACGGCGTGGACGGCGATGACGGTCGGCTCGAGGAGCCCCTTCGCGCGCGCCGTGCGGATGTAGTCCTGGTTGATCACCTCGAGCGTCTCGGTCCGCATGATCCGCGCGTAGCTGGCGATCCCGGCGAGGGAGAGGACGAAGGCCGGCATGACGAGGTGCCGCAGCCGGTCGAGGATGTCCCAATCGTCCTTCCCGATCGTGAGCATCCCCTGGCTCGGGAGCCAGCGGAGCTGGACCGCGAAGACGACGATGAGGATCAGGCCGAACCAGAACGAGGGCACGGCGTGGAACACGGTGCTGAACACGCGGATCGCCTGGTCGACGACGCTCCCGCGGCGGAGCGCGGCGACGACGCCGAGCGGCACGCCGATGAGGAGCTGGAGGACGAGCGCCGCGATGGCGAGCTGCAGCGAGTTCGGGACGCGCGCGAGGATGAGCATCGTGGCCGACTGGTGGTAGAGGATCGACTGCCCGAAGTCGCCGCGGACCGCCTGGGAGGCCCAGTCGACGTACTGCAGCGGGAGCGGGAGGTCCAGTCCGAGCGCGTGTCGCACGGCCTCGATGTCCTCGGGCCGCGCGTTCGGATCGCCGAACGTGTACAGGCGAACGGGGTCGCCCGGAGCGAGGTGCGAGATGAGGAACGTGATGAGTGAGACGCCGATGAGGGTCGGGATCGTGTAGAGCAGGCGCCGGATGACGAAGCGCCTCATGTCATCCCCTCATGGCCGGGTGCGATGGTGGAGCGCCGCATGGACGCTCCACCACCGCCGATCGCTTACTTCTTGATCCACCACTGGTTGATGTTGTACGTCTGAGAGAACGCGCCCGGGTCGAAGTTCTGCAAGCCCTTGGGTGTGACGTAGAGGCTGTTCGGAACGAAGCCGAAGTTGTAAGGCTGGTCGTCGTTCAGGATCTTGCTGAAGGTCTCGTACTGCTTCTTCCGCGCGGCGATGGAGCAGTCGCCGTTGGACGGGTTTCGCCCCTCGTCGATCGCCTTGTCGACGTCGGCGTTCTTGTATCCGCCGAAGTCGAATCCGGTGGTCTTCTTGGCCGGGTCGGGGATCTGTGTCGAGTCCCAGATGGCGTACGGGTCGACGGAGGTCCCCAGGGACCAGCCGATGATCCAGGCGTCCATGCTCGGGTCGCCCGCGGAGAGCTTGTCGACCATCGCCTGGAACTGGTCGAGGCTCACCTTCGCGTCGACACCGATCTTCTTGTATTGCTCCGACGCGACCTGAGCCAGGGTCTCACGCGTCTTGTTCCCCTGGTTGGTGTGGATGGTGAAGCTGATCGGCTTCCCGTCCTTTTCGTAGATGCCGTTCGCGTTCTTCTTGTACCCCGCCTGCTGAAGGAGGCTCTCGGCCTTCTGCGTGTCGTAGGGGTACTGGTTCAAGGTGCTCGGGTCGGGGTACGCCCACTGCACGGGCACGAAGTGGGTGACGTGCGCCTGGCCCTCGCCGAAGAGGACCGCCTGGATGACGTCCTTCATGTTCAGGCCGTACGCGAGCGCCTGGCGGACGCGCTTGTCGCCGAGCGCCGGGACGGTCGTCGAATCCGTCTTCCAGCCGATGTACGTGTATCCGAGCTGCGGGACCTTCGTGACCCGGAGGCCCTCTTGGGCCTGGACGTCGGCGAGGTCCTTCGGCTCGATGGCGCCGAAGTTGATCTCGCCGGTCTTCAGCTGCGCCGCGAGCACCGTCGAGTCGGCGACGACCTTGAAGACGTACTGGTCGACGTTCGGCGCGCCGTTCCAGTAGGTGTCGTTCCGGTCGAGGACGACCTGGTCGCCCTGCTTCCACTGGCTGAACTTGAACGGGCCGTCGGCCACCGGCGGCGCGGAGTTCTCCGGCGCCTTGTCGATCTCGTCCTTCGACGTGTCCGTGGCGTACTTGCCGAAGACCTGCGTCGGCATGACGTAGCTCGATATCTGGAAGATGGCGTCGCACGAGACCTTCGTGAGGGTGACGGTGAACTTCTTCGGGTCGGCTTTGTCGATCTGGATGCCGGAGATGGTGTTCGCCTTGCCGTCGACGTAGTCCTGCCAGCCCTTGATGTCCTTGAAGTTGCTCTTGCGGACGGTGAGCTTGCTCTTCGCGACGAGCTTCTTCGCGGTGAGGTAGTCGTCCCCGATCACGGGCTTGCCGTCGCTCCAGTTCGCCTTGTCGTTGATGGTGAAGGTGTACGTGAGCCCGTCCTTCGACTGATCGAACGTCGCCATGCGCGGCTTGGGCTCACCCGTCTTCGGGTCGGCCTGGATGAGCGAGTCGTAGATCTTGCTCGTGACGTAGTCGGAGGACGTGTCGCTGACGAGGATGGGGTCCATCGTCTTGATGTCGGAGAAGCTGCCCTCGATGATCCGGCCGCCCTTCTGGACCGGCCCCGCGGCCGAGGCGCTCGCGGCCGCCGACCCGCTGGCCGGGGGCGTCGTCGAGCTCGGCCCGCAGGCCGTGGCGAGCAGCGCGATCGCGGTGACGAACGCGAGTGAGCGCCAGAGAGGCCGGTCGTTCATATTCACCCTCCCCAGATACGCTTTGGCTGCGCTTTCGGCTCATAGGTGGCCCTGAGGCCAGGGACCGATCCCGAGACCGGGGACCGATCCCCGGAGTATTTAGCCCGGGAAGTGGCAGGCGGCCCAGTGGCGCGGCGACTGCTCGATGAACTCGGGGTCGGCCTCGGAGCAGATGGGCTGCGCCTTCCAGCAGCGGGTGTGGAAGCGGCAGCCGGTGGGCGGGTTGACCGGGCTGGGGACGTCGCCGGTGAGGATGATGCGCTTGCGCTTCTGCTCGATGGCCGGGTCGGGGATGGGCACCGCCGAGAGCAGCGCCTGGGTGTAGGGGTGGAGGGGGCGCTCGTAGAGCTCCTGGCGGTCGGAGAGCTCGACGATCTTGCCGAGGTACATGACCGCGACGCGGTCGCTGATGTGGCGCACCACCGAGAGGTCGTGGGCGATGAAGAGGTACGTCAGCTGGAACTTGCTCTGCAGCTCCTCGAGCAGGTTGATGATCTGGGCCTGGATGCTGACGTCGAGGGCCGAGATGGGCTCGTCGGCGACGATGAACTCGGGCTCCACCGCGAGGGCCCGCGCCACGCCGATGCGCTGGCGCTGGCCGCCCGAGAACTCGTGGGGGTAGCGGTTGGTGAAGTACGGGTTCAAGCCCACGATGCGCAGCAGCTCCTGCACCCGCTCGGTCTTGGCCTTGCCGCGCGCCAGGTGGTGGACCTCGATGGGCTCGCCGATGATGTTGCCCACGGTCATGCGCGGGTTGAGACTGGCGTAGGGGTCCTGGAAGATCATCTGCATCTTGCGCCGCATGCGGCGCATGGCCTCGCCGCCCAGGGTGGTGAGCTCGGTGCCCTCGAAGCGCACCGAGCCGGCGGTGGGCTTGTACAGCTGGAGGATGGCGCGCCCGGTGGTGCTCTTGCCGCAGCCGGACTCGCCCACCAGCCCCAGGGTCTCGCCCTTCTCGACGAAGAAGTCGATGCCGTCGACGGCGCGCACCGCGCCCACCTGGCGCTGGAAGATGATCCCCTGGGTGAGCGGGAAGTGCATGGTCAGCGCGCCCACCTGGAGCAGGTTCTTGCCGCTCTCGGCGGTGGCGGTGGAGCGCGCCTTCTCGAAGGCGGCGGCCACTAGGGGCCCTCCCGGGGGGTGAGGTCGGCCGCGCCGAGGCGCGCGGCCTCGGCCGGCACGGCCGCCACTTCCTGCTTGATCTCCTCGAGCACGCGCACGTCGCCGATCTCCGAGCGCCAGTCGAGGTCGACCAGCCAGCCCCCCGCCTGGGTGCCGTGGCAGCGCGCCTGGTGGTCGGGCTTGGCCCCCGGGACCGACGCGAGCTCGGGCTCGCGCTCGCGGCAGAGGTCCCTCCGGTACTGGCAGCGCGGCTCGAAGCGGCAGCCGGGGGGCGGGGCGATGAGGTCGGGGGGCAGGCCCTCGATGGGCACCAATCTCTCCTTGCGCCGCTCGTCCAGGCGCGGGATGGAGCGCAGCAGGCCCCAGGTGTACGGCATCTTGGGGTTGGCGAAGAGCTCGCCGGTGTCGGCCTTCTCGACGATGCGCCCCGCGTACATGACGTGGATGCGCTGGGTCATCCCGGCCACCACCCCCAGGTCGTGGGTGATGAGGATGAAGGCGGTGCGGAACTCCCGCGCCAGGTTCTTGAGCAGGTCGAGGATCTGGGCCTGGATGGTGACGTCGAGGGCGGTGGTGGGCTCGTCGGCCAGGATGAGCTTGGGGTTGCAGGAGAGGGCCATGGCGATCATCACCCGCTGGCGCATGCCGCCCGAGAACTGGTGCGGGTAGTCGTCGAGGCGCTTCCCGGCCGAGGGGATGCCCACCAGCTCGAGCAGCTCGGTGGTGCGCTTGCGCGCTTCGGAGCGGTCCATCTTGAGGTGGAGCTCGAGGGCCTCCGAGATCTGGCGGCTGATGGTGAGCACCGGGTTGAGCGAGGTCATGGGGTCCTGGAAGATCATGGCGATGTTGTTGCCGCGGATGCCGCGCACGTCGTCGTCGTCCATCTGGAGCACGTCGGTGCCGTCGAAGACGATCTGGCCCTCGGTGATCTTGCCCGGCGGCATGGGGATGAGGCGCATCAGCGAGAGCGCGGTGACGCTCTTGCCGCAGCCCGACTCGCCCACCAGCCCGAGGGTCTCGCCGGCGTTCAGCTCGAAGCTCACCCCGTCGACGGCGCGCACGACGCCGTCGCGGGTGAAGAAGCTGGTGTGCAGGTCCTTGACCTCGAGCAGCGGCATTGGCGGCGTGAGACTACTAGATCTTCATCCGCGGGTCGAGCGCGTCGCGCAGCCCGTCCCCGAGGAAGGTGAAGGAGAGCATGACGATCGCGATGCAGAAGGCCGGCAGGAGGACCGGCCAGGGCGACGTCGAGAAGACGACGAATCCGTCGTTGATCATGACGCCCCACGTCGGCGTGGGTGGGATGACGCCGATGCCGAGGAAGCTGAGGGTCGCCTCGGTGAGCATCGCGCTCGGGATGGCGAAGGAGACCGCGACGATCGCCGGGGCGATGGCGTTCGGGAAAAGGTGCCGGACGAGGATGCGGATGGGGGTCGCGCCGACGCAGCGCGCGGCCTCGACGAACTCCTTCTCCTTGAGCGAGAGGACCTGGCCGCGCAGCAGACGGGCCATACCCACCCAGTTGACGATGGCGATGCCGACGAACATGAGCGGCAGCCCGCCGCCGAACTTCCCGATGTCGGTCCCGCGCAGCGTCGCCATGATGATGAGAAGGAACAGCAGGTCCGGGAACGCGTAGACGACGTCGGTGATGCGCATGAGCAGCTGATCGGTCCAGCCCCCGGCGTACCCGGCGACCATCCCGACCGACACGCCGATGAGGAAGATGAGGGCGACGGGGACGAAGCCGATGATCATGCTCACTCGCGCGGAGTAGATGAGCCGCGTGAGGATGTCGCGGCCGATCTCGTCCGTGCCGAAGAGATACCGGGGATCGACGTACTTCGTGCCCGTCCAGAAGGGATCGGCGTTGATCGTCGGGTTCGCCGCGTTGGGGATCGCCGTCGGCGAGTACGGCGCGATGAAGGGCGCGAAGATGGCCATGAGACCCGCGAGGATGATGACCCCCAAGCCGACCATCGCGGCCTTGTTGCGCACCAAGCGGTACATCGCGTCCTGCCACAGCGAGCGCTGCTTGCGCACGAGGACGTTGAGCTCCGCGGCGCGCTCCTGTCCGGCGAGAGGACGCGTGATGGTGGCCACTACCGTCCCAGCTTGATCCGGGGGTCGATCCAGCCGTACACGATGTCCACCGTGAGGTTCGCGATCACGATGAGCGTCGCGTACAGCATGTAGACGCCCATGATCAACGGATAGTCGCGGCGGTTGATGCTCAGCACGAACTCGCGGCCGAGACCCGGCACGTTGAACATCCACTCGATGATGAACGAGCCGGTGATGAGGCCGGCGGTGGCCGGGCCGATGATCGTCGCGACGGGGATCATCGCGTTCTTCACGACGTGCCCGACGATGACGACCTGTTCGCGGAGCCCCTTGCTGCGCGCGGTGCGCACGTAGTCCTGGCGGATCGCCTCGAGCATGCTCGCGCGCGTGATGCGCGTGAGGAAGGCCATGGCGCCGAGCGAGAGGATGACCGTGGGCATCGCCATCCGCTTCAGGTCGCACGAGGGCAGCGGGCCGCAGCCGTTCCCCCACCCGATGAACGGGAACCATCGGAGATTCACGCCGAAGAGGAAGATGGCGAAGATCGCAATGACGAAGGCGGGGATGGTCGTTCCGATGGTCGCGAAAAGAAGGCTCGCGTAGTCGATGCCGGTGTTCTGCTTCAGCGCGCTCACGATCCCCAGCGGCAACGCGATCGCCAGAGCGATGAAGAGCGCCTGCAGGCCGAGCTGGGCGCTCACCGGGAACTCCGACCCGATGATGTCCGCGACCGTGCGGTCCTTCACGAGGCTCGACCCGAGGTCGAGATGCACGAGGTTGTTCAGGTAGAGGACGAACTGGTTCTGGATCGGCTGGTCGATGCCGTACAGCCGGTTCAGCCGCTCGATCGTCGCCTCCGGCAGCGGACGGTTCTGGTTCTTGTCGAACGGCGATCCCGGCGCGCTGTGCGCGAGGACGAAGGTGATGAAGGCCACGAAGAAGAGCGTGGGGATCATGAGAAGAACGCGGCGGATCACGTAGCTCAGCACTGGATGGATCCGAGTGTATAACGCGCGATCTCGATCACCGGTATGCCATCAGGCATGGAAAGAGGGGCCGGCTGACGGCCGGCCCCTCTTCCATCACGTCCTTCTCGTAAGCCGCGCTACGGCTTCTTCGTGACGTAGGCGTCCGTGAAGTGCGCCTCTTCGAAGCCGAGCGAGGTGATCGAGTAGTTCTTCACCCACGGCTTCTCGAGGAGCTTGGTCGCGTCGTAGTAGATGAAGGCCGCGGCGGCGTCCTGCGAGAGGAGCCGTGAAGCCTTCTGGTAGTCCTGGTCGCGCGTCTGCGGGTTGAGCTCCTTGTCGCCGGCGAAGACCAGGTCGTCGAACTGCTTGCTGGTGTAGCCGACGCGCGCGGAGCTGGCCTTGGACGAGAACACCGTCGTCAGCCAGTCCTGCTGGTCGTAGTAGTCCGAGCACCAGCCGAGGAGGAACATCGTCGGCAGCGTCTCGGGCTTCTTCACCAGCTGCGTGTACGTGGTCGCGTCGACCGGGTCGAGCGCGACGTTCACGCCGAGGTTGGTCTTCCACTGCTGCTGGAACCACTCAAGGCGCGTCTTGTTGCGCGCGGAGGACGAGTACGTGACCTTGAGGTTGGCCAGCGCCGCCGTCGCCTCGGGGCTCGCCTTGGCGAGCGCGGCCTTCGCGGCGGTCGGGTCGAACTTCTGGAAGGTGTCCTCGGCGTCGTAGCCGGGGATGCCCGGCGGGATGAACGAGGTCGCCGGCTTACCGATGCCACCGATGATGTCCTTCACCCACTGGTCGCGGTCGAAGGACTTCGCGAACGCCACTCGGACGTTCGGGTCGGTGAACGGAGCCTTCTTGTTGTTGAAGCCGATGTAGAAGGTGCACGAGCCGGGTCCGTCGACGGTCTGCTTGGTGAGGTCGGCGTCACCCTGGATCGTGCGGAGGTCCTCGGCGGCCACCGGGTAGATGTCGAGCTCGTTGTTGCGGTACGCAGCGAAGGCGACGGCGCCCTCGTTGATCATGACCTGCGTCCACTTCTTGAGCTTGGCCTTCTGGCCGTCGTGCCCGACGAAGTTGTCGTTGCGCTCGAAGGTCATCTTCTCGTTGTGCTTCCACTCGGTCAGCTTGAACGGGCCGTTGCCGATGAACGTCGCGGGCTCCGTCCACTTGTCGCCACCCTTGTCGATGGCGGCCTTCTTGACGGGAACGCCGACCCAGATGGCCGCGATGGAGTTGAAGTACGGGGCCGGCTCGGTGAGCTTGAAGGTGATCGCGTTGTTCGTGGTGACGATGTTGTCGAGGAAAGCCTGACGTGCGGCGTCGAGGTCCGCCTTGCTGGCCTTCTTCGTGTCCATCTCGTTCCACTTCTCGCAGCCCTTGACGATGTAACCGGTGAAGGCGTAGTCACCGGCGGTCGTCGGGTCGCAGAGGCGCTCCCAGCCGTACTTGAAGTCGGCGGGCGTGACCGGCGAGCCATCGCTGAACTTCAGCCCGTCACGGAGCGTGTACGTGTATTCCGTTCCGTCGGAGCTGACCTTCGGCTGGTCCTTCGCTGCGGCGGGGATCGGCTTGCCGTCCTTGAGGCTCGGGGTCATCAGCGCCTCAAAGACCTTCATCGTGACGCCGATCTCCTGGACGAACGACTCCTTCTGCGGGTCGATCGTGTCCGGCTCGGCGCCCATGTTGGTCACGAGCTCGCCATTCGGGTCCGCCTGATCGGCGGGTGCCTGCGAGGCGGTCGTGCCCGCGGGCTGGCTCTGGCAGGCCGTGATCACCAGCGCGATCGACATGAACGCGACCAGCAGTGACCACGGGGCCTTAACGCGTGGGGTCATGCGCTCCCTCCTTGTGGCTTCTCGGCGCCGAAGCGCCGCCTTGAGCGGTGTGTGTGTGGCTGTCCGTCGGCGCCCTCGCGAAGACAGGGTCGCCTTCCCTTTTCCTCCCTCCAGAGCCGCGGACGGACGCGCAGCATTCTACGCAGAGACGCTGTCACGACGGGCCGCCGGGTCGCACCGATACGATGGCCGGTTTCCGACCACTACCGCGCGCTCGCTCTCCGGGTTCATCAGGCGATGCGCCACTCTCCGACGTTCCACGTGATCGGCGCGCCGTGGGACGCGGGACGCACGCCCTGCAGGCGCGCAGGCACGACGTCGACCTTCAGCGCTTGATAGAGGGGCAGCGCCACGGCCGCGTCCGACCACAGACGCTGGCATTCGAGGTACAAGAGCTTCTTGTCGGCGCGGCCATCGGCATCGCGCGCGGCCTGCGCGAGGACGTCGAACCACGCGCTCACCTGTCCGCGGTAGCGGTCCGTCGCCACGAGGGGGTCATCCGCCGTCTCGAGGACGATCGCGAGGTCGTAGTCGCCCGCTCCGACGCGACGATCGACCTCCGCTGCCGAGAGCTGAGTGACGTCCGCGGCGATCCCGATCGTCGCGAGGTCGACGGCGACGCCGCGCGCAGCCTCTTCGAGCGCGGGAGAGGGCGGCACGAGGAGCGACACGATGAGCCGGTCGTCCCCACGCTGCTCGATCCCGAAGTTGCCGGGGCGGAACCCGGCGCCGGCGAGCAGATCTTTCGCCGCCGCGACGTCGACACGCGGCGACGCTATGACGTCGGTCGCGGCCCACAGCGGCGCCACGAGATAGCTGTCGGGTACGCGCGCGCGCCCGCCGAAGACGGACCGCGCGATCCGCGCGCGGTCGACGGTGAGCGAGATCGCGCGCCGCACGGCTGGATCGGCGACCCGACCGCCGAAGCGGAGCATCGCGACGGCCTGCGCCGGCGTGTACAGCACCTGCTCGTTCTTCCCGCCGAAGGTGCGGTCGAGCGTCGCGTACAGGTCGGCGTCGAATCCGGGATATGGGACCACGTCGACCTCGCCGGAGCGGAGCGCAGCCAGGAGAGCGGAGCGATCGGAGAACGAACGGACGACGACGCGTTCGATCGGCGGTGGGCCGCCGACGTGGTCGGCGAACGCCTCGAGGACGATCGTCCCCGGCGTGCGGTCGACGATGCGGTAGGGGCCGGCGTGGATCGGCCGCGCCGCGTACTGCGCGCGCACGGCCGGGCTCGCGCCGTCGAGCAGATGCCGCGGGAGGGCGCGCGGACCCAGCGCGAACTGATCCCAGCGCTCCCCCGCCCGGTAGACGACGCGGAACGTCCGCTCGTCGACGACGTCGACGCGCTCCATCCGGTCGGCCCGCACGCGCTCGGCGGATCCCGGCGGCGCGTTCCGATCCTGGTCGAACGCGAAGCGCACGTCGTCGGAGGTGATGGGCGCGCCGTCCTGCCAGCGGAGGCCGCCGCGCAGGCGGAAGGTCGCCACGAGGCGACCGGTCGGAGCGCTCGCGTCCTGCACGACCCGCAGATCGCCGTTCGCGTAGCTCGGCACCGAGACGACGAGGCGCGGCTCGAGGTCCTCCGTCGGCGTTCGGCGCACGAGCGGCTCGGTGACCATCGCGCCGACGACGGAGCCCACGGGATCGTCCTCGAGGAGCGAGGCGGGGTCGCCGACGATCCCGACGACGAGCCCATCGCGCGCGGCGGGCGGCGACGGCGGCGGCGCGCACGCGGAAAGGAGGAGCGCGGCGAGGACGACGCCGACGCCGCGCGCGGTCACGCGCGCGGCCGGTCTCGGCTCAGTAAGGCTCGTCGGCCGCCGTCGGGGCCGGCGGATCGAGGCGGCGGGGCGCGACGGGAGAGATGCGCACGACGGACGGGTCGAGCCAGTCCTGCAGCGGCACATAGCGGTCGAGCCTCAGCCACCGGATGTACGAGGCGTCGTCCGCGGGCGCGCTGACGTGGGGGACGGCGTAGACGGCGACGTCCTTCGCCTCGTCGACGGTCGTGTCGACGGCGGGGGCGGGCGGCACACCGAACGCGGCGATGAAGACCATGACGCTCATCCCGACGGCGACCGAGAGCTCGGACAGCCGCGACACGGCGGAGGTCCAGGGCAGCGCCGCGGGCGAGGCGCCGCGACCCCAGCGGACGCCGGCGCGCACCCGCAGCGGCGACACCGTCGCGCGGCGGGCACGCAGGGGCGCGAAGGCGTCCCGAAGCGCGGCCTCGAGCTCGAGGTCGTCGCCGGGCCGGCGCAGCCGAACCGTCCTCACTTCTCCCCGGTAGCCGCCGAGCGCCCGGCAGGTTCGATGTGGAACCCCGGCTGTTGCGCAAGATGCACACGCAGCGCCTTGAGCGCGTAGTGCAGCCGCGATTTCACCGTCCCGACGGGCGCGCCCACGATGTGGCCGATCTCGGCCAGGGGCAGCTCGTTCAGGTAGTGGAGGACGACGACGGTGCGGTGTTTGTCGTCGAGCGAGCCGACCGCGGCGAGCACGACGCGGCGGTCCTCCGCCCGCTCCGCCATGCGCGCCGGCGAGCCGTCGTCCGGCATCGCGAGCTCGTCGGCGAGATCGAGCGGGGTCTGGGCGACGCCCCGCGGGCGGCGGTCGTACGACTCGTTGATCGCGACGCGATAGAGCCAGGGGCGCAGCGTGTCGTCGGGCTCGAGCCGCGCGAGCGCGCGGTACGCGCGCGCGAAAGTGTCGAGGACGACCTCCTCGGCCGCCTGTGGATCCTTCGTGATCGCGAGCGACAGCCGGTACACGCCGTCGCGGTAGCGGTAGAAGAGCGCGTCGAAAGCCCGGTCGTCGCCGACGCGCGCGGCATACACGAGCTCACGGTCATTGCGCGGCTCGAGGTCGTCGCGCGGCGTCGGGCGGACGGCGGGCGCCCGCCGCAGCGTCCTCTTCACGGCAGGTATCGGCGCACCGCGAGGACGCCGACGCGCAGGCCATCGATGTCGTCGACCTGGACCTTCTTCCCGCCGAGCGCGTTCAGCATCGTCCGCTCGTCGCGCGCGATGCCCACGTGGGTGATCGCCGCCTTCCCGAAGAAGACGAGATCCCCGCGCGCCGGGACGTCCACCGGTCTGCCCTCCATCGCCTGCTGGTCGGCATCTCTGTCGAGTCGCAGACCGTTCAGACGGTACACCTGCTGCACGTAGCCACTGCAGTCGAGACCGAGGCCGGTCGTCCCTCCCCATAGGTACGGAACGCCTACGAACGCCTCGGCCGTCGCGATGAGGTCGTCGGCGGTGGGCGATCGGTGCGGCACGTCCGCGAGGTCGATCGCGTCTTCGAGCCGGATCGCTCCGCGAGTGACACCGCTCTCCAGCGACACCGTCACCGGGAGCCAGCCGTCGGCGGATGCGGCCGGTGGAGGAAGAGCCGTCCCCGCCGGAAGCAGCGCGATCACCTCGGAGCTCGCGGCCGCGTGAGCGCGGACGGGAGCGAGGGGGCGCGCGACGACCAAGCGACCGCGCGTCTCGCCGATCGCGGCGAGGTGCCGCGCCCGCGTCCACCCGAAGTAGTGATCCTCCGCCTGCACGTAGCGCCACCCGCCACGCGAGGCGAGGACGCGCACCTGCTCGCCGTGGTGCAGCTGGTCCACGAGCTCCGCGGCGTCACCGGTCGTCGCGCGAAGGTCGGCGATCGGGGCGATCACCAGCGCGCTCGCCGGAGCGACCATCGCAACGCGGGTGCGCGGGAGCGTTAGCTCGGAGACTTCCATCGGAGAACGGGATGACGCGCCGCGGTCACCTCGTCGAGGCGGCGGAGCGGCGCGGTCAGGGGCGCCTCGTGGAGCGACGCGGCGTCGGAGTCCACGCGGTCGGCGATGCGCAGGAGCGCGTCGGCGAACGCGTCGAGCGTCTCCTTCGGCTCCGTCTCGGTCGGCTCGATCATCATCGCCTCGGGGACGATCAGCGGGAAGTACACGCTCGAGGGGTGGAAGCCCTCGTCGATGAGCGCCTTCGCGATGTCGAGGGCGGCCGCGCCCTTCTTCTTCTGCGCCGCCGCGCTGAGCACGAACTCGTGCATGCACGGACGGTCGTACGCGAGCTCGTACCTGCCCCGGAGGCGCGCCGCGAGGTAGTTCGCCGCGAGGATCGCGTCCTCCGACGTCTCGACCATGCCCCCGTCGCCGAGGGTGCGCATGTAGGCGTAGGCGCGAACGAGCACGCCGAAGCTGCCGAAGAAGCTGCGTACGCGCCCGACGCTGCGCGGACGGTCGTCGGAGGAGCGGCGGAACGTGCCGTCCGCCTCGCGGACGATCCCCGGGCTGGGAAGGAATGGACGCAGGCGCTCCTTCACGCACAGCGGACCCGCGCCGGGACCGCCCCCGCCGTGCGGCGTCGAGAACGTCTTGTGGACGTTGATGTGGATGCAGTCGAGCCCGAGGTCGCCGGGGCGCACGAGCCCGAGAAGCGCGTTCATGTTCGCGCCGTCGCCGTACACGAGGCCGCCCACGGCGTGGACCGCGTCGCACACCGCGCGCACGCGCTCCTCGAACAGGCCGAGCGTGTTCGGGTTCGTGAGCATGAGCCCCACGACGTCGGGGCCGAGCGCGGCCTTCAGTGCGTCGAGGTCGATGTTCCCGCGCGCGTCGCTCTTGACGGTCGTGACCTCGAAGCCGCACATCGCCGCGGATGCCGGGTTCGTCCCGTGCGCCGAGTCGGGGACGATCACGCGGCGGCGCGTCCCGCCGTCGCCTCGCGACGCGTGATAGGCCTTGAACACGAGCATCGCGGTGAACTCGGCGTGCGCCCCGGCCGCCGGCTGGAGCGTCACGGCGTCCATCCCGGTGACCTTCACGAGGAGCTGCTCGAGCTCCCACAGGAGCGCGAGGGCGCCCTGCACCGTCGCGTCGTCCTGGCGCGGGTGGATCTCGGCGAAGCCGGGCAGCGCCGCGACGCGGTCGTTGACCTTCGGGTTGTACTTCATCGTGCACGAGCCGAGCGGGTACATCCCCGTGTCCACGGAGTAGTTGATCTCCGAGAGGTGCATGTAGTGCCGCACGACCTGCGGCTCCGTGAGCTGCGGGAGCCGCAGCGGCTCGCGCCGGCGGAACTCTGCCGGGATGAGCGCGTCGGCGTTCTCCGCGCCGCGCACGTGGCGTCCGGCGCGACCGTCGCGCGCGAGCTCGAAGAGGAGCGGCTCGAGCGCGGGCGCGGCGGTCGCGGCGCCCGACTCGGGAAGCCTCATCTGGCCGTCACCTTCTCGCGCGCTCCCGCGACGGTGCTGCCGAGCGCGCGGACGAGCGCGTCCATCTCGGCGTCGGTCGTCATCTCCGTGCACTGCACGATCAACCCGCGGCGGCCCGTGTAGCCGTCGCGTCCGGCGACGCCTCCGCCCTCGATCCCCTCCGCGCGCAGCGCGGCGTGGACCGCCTCCTCGCCGAGCGGCGTCGTCAGCAGGAAACGGTCGAAGAACGCGCCGTCGTTCCCGATGCCGCATCCGGGGACCGCGGCGAGCCGCTCCGCGAGCCGGTGCGCGCGCTCGACGCCGAGGCGGGCGGCGGCGCGCAGGCCCTCGGGGCCCATGAGCGCGAGGTACACGGACGCGACGATCGCGGCGATCGCCTCGTTCGTGCAGATGTTGCTCGTCGCCTTCTCGCGGCGGATGTGCTGCTCGCGCGTCTGCAGCGTGTTCACGAACCCGCGCATGCCGTTCGCGTCGCGCGTCTCGCCGACGATGCGCCCCGGCATCTGCCGCACCAGCGCGTCGCGGCAGGCGATGATCCCGAGATACGGACCCCCGAACGACATCGGGATGCCGAGCGGCTGCCCCTCCCCGACGACGATGTCCGCGCCGAGCTTCCCCGGCGGCTCGAGCAAGGCGCAGGCGTGCGGCTCGGTCACCTGGACGAGCAGCGCGCCGGCGGCGTGCGCGGCGTCCGCGATCCGGCGCACGTCGACGAGCGTGCCGAGCGCGTCGGGGTGCTGGACGATGAGGCAGGCCACGCCCGCGGCGCTCGACGCGAGGTCGCGCGTCGGCACCTCGACGATCTCGAGCTCCGGCCCGCGCGCGTAGGTGCGGAGGGTCTCGCGGTACTGGAAATAGACGTCGGTCGCGACGACGACCCGCTTGCGCCCCGTCACGCGGACGGCCATGAGCGCCGCCTCCGCGACGGCCGACGCGCCTTCGTACATCGACGAGTTCACGACGTCCATCGCGAGCAGCTCGCTCAGGAGCGACTGGTATTCGAAGATCGACTGGAGCGTGCCTTGGCTGATCTCCGGCTGGTACGGCGTGTACGCCGTGAGGAACTCGCCGCGGAAGGCGAGGGCCGGCACCGCCGCGGGGATGTAGCGCCGCTGCACCGGACCGCCGAGGAAGAACGGGCCTGCTCCGGCCGGCCTGTTGCGCGCGGCCAGCGACGCGAGGTGCGCCTGCACCTCCGCCTCGGACATCCCCTGCGGCAGTCCGAGCGCCGGACGTCGCGCGTCGGACGGGATCGCGCCGAGCAGGTCGTCGACGCTCGAGACGCCGATCGCCGCGAGCATGTCGCGGCGGTCCGCGTCGGTGTGGGGGGAGTAAGGGTTCCGGTTCACGCGCCCGAGGGAGCGGTCTCGCCGATGTGCGCACGGTAGTCGGCGGGCGACAGGAGCTTGCCCACCTCGCCTTTGTCGGCGACACGGACCTTCACGAGCCAGCCGTTCCCGTACGGCTCCTGGTTCACGAGCTCGGGCTTCTCGATGACCTTCATGTTCCGCTCCGTGATCTCACCGGAGATCGGGGCGTAGACGTCGGACGCGGCCTTCACGGACTCGACGACGCCGAGGCTCGCGAACTGCTTGACGGCGGATCCCTGCCCCGGGAGCTCGACGAACACGACGTCCCCGAGCTGCTCCTGCGCGAAGTGCGTGATGCCGACGGTCGCGATGTCGCCGTCCACGCGGACCCACTCGTGCTCCTTCGAATAACGGAGGTCGTCTGGAACGCTCACTCTGCTCCCACCTTCTCCTTCCGCGAATAGAACGGTGTCTTCACCACCCTAGCGGGGACCTCTCGCTCCCGGATGCGGACGGCGACCTCCGTCCCGATCTTCGAGAGCGCGACGGGCACGTACGCGAGCGCGACGTTCTTGCCGACCGTCGGACCGAACGTGCCGCTCGTCACCACGCCGACCTCGCGTCCGTCCTTCACGACGGCGAGACCGTGACGCGCGACGCCGCCGTCCACGACGAGCCCGACGACGCGACGCGACGGCCCGCGCTCCTTCGCCGCCGCGATCGCGTCGCGGCCGATGAACTCCTTGTCGAGCTTGCACGTCCAGCCGAGTCCTGCCTCGATGGGACCCGTCGTCTCGTCGATCTCGTTGCCGTACAGCGACAGGCGCGCCTCGAGGCGCAGCGTGTCGCGAGCGCCCAGACCGATCGGCGCCAGCCCGCGGTCGCGCCCGACCGCCAGGAGACGCGTCCAGGGACGTGAGGCGCGGTCCCACGCGACGAAGATCTCGAAGCCGTCCTCGCCCGTGTAGCCGGTCCGCGCGACCCACGCGCGCTCGCCCGCGACGTTCGCCCCGACGACGCCGAAGGGCGCCACGCTCTCGAGCGATCCTCCCGCGACCGGCGCCGCCAGCGAGGCGAGGATCGCCGCGGCGCGCGGTCCCTGCACCGCGATGAGCGCGGTCTCCAGCGAGACGTCGTCGAGACCGACCCCGCGGTCGAGGTGCGCGCGCATGTGCGCGACGTCCTTCTCCCGGTTCGACGCGTTGACGCAGATGAGCACGGTCTCCGGCTCGACGCGGTAGACGATCACGTCGTCGACGATCGTGCCGCGCTCGTTGCAGAGCAGTCCGTACCGCGCCTGGCCGACCCGCAGCCCCGCGACGTCGCTCGAGACGAGGCGGTCGACCGCGTCCAGCGCCCTTGCTCCGCGCACGTAGACCTCACCCATGTGCGAGAGGTCGAAGACGCCCGCCTGGCCGCGGACCGCGCGGTGCTCGGCGACGATCCCCGTCGGGTACTGGAGGGGCATCTCCCACCCCGCGAAGGGCACCATCCTGGCGCCGAGCGCCACGTGCTCCGCGTACAGCGGCGTGCGCCGCAGCGTCTCCACCGCGGTCACGCGGCCTCCTCGTCGGCGACGGCGCGCTCGAGCATCTCGCGGTACGTGTCGAACGAGAGGAGGCGCCGCGCCTCGTCGACGGAGACCCAGCGCACTTCCTCGTACTCGTGGTCGTGGCGCGACGTGTCCCCGCCGGTCGGCTCCATGAGGAAGAAGTGCACCGTCTTGTGCACGCGCTGCCGGGGGAGCGCGAACCAGTACTCGATCGATCCGAGCGGACGAACGATGCGTACGTCCAGGCCGGTCTCCTCGCGCACCTCGCGCGTCGCCGTCTCCTCGATCCGCTCCGACGCGTCCGGCGTGCCCTTCGGCAGCACCCACACGCCCTCGCGCCCGGCGAGGACGACCTCGGGCCCCCGCTCGCCCTTCCGTATCACCACGCCCCCCGCCGCGATCGCGTCGCGCACGCGCTTCGTGGATCTCCGCCCGGGCACGCCCGCATTGTCGCTCTTTTGCTCGCTCCCTACAGCAGCCGGGTGTCGTTGATGACGAGGGCGAACGAGCAGTGCAGGAACTCCGCGGCGCGGCGGCACAGCACCATGCGCGAGAGGAAGATCTCGAAATACTCCATCAGCGCCGCCACCTCGGTGTCGATGGTCACGTAGAGAGCGATCTGCTTCTCCTTGCGGCTCACCTTGATCTCCGCCGAGGTCGCGGCGTAGTTCACCCGGTCGTGGATGTCGAAGGCGGTCGTCTTGGGGTTGCGCACGCGACTGCGGTGCACGTCGCTCTTGTCGGCGAGGATGACGGCGGCGGAGACCGGGCTCACCGCGGTGCCGCCCTCCTCTTCCTCGTGGTTCGCGACCGCGCCCATCACGATCGCGATCTCCTCGTGGTCGAACCCGAGGTCCTGGAGGATGTCCTTGGCGATGAGCGCGCCCGTCTGGCCGTGCTTCTCGCGCGTGACCACGTTGCCGATGTCGTGGAGGTACGCCGCGATCGCGGCGAGCTCGCAGCGGCGCGGCTCGTGCCCGAGGGAGCGGAGGATGAAGCGCGCGCCGTCGGCGCAGGTGTTCGCGTGCCGCTCGCCGTGCTCGGTGTAGCCGATCGCGCCCATCTGCTGGTTCGCCGAGCGGATGTACGTGCGCACGCGCTCGTCGCTGCGCACGGTGTCCAGGGTCGGACCCTGCCGCTTCGCCTCCTGGGGCGTCTTGGTCTTCGTCTCGGCGCGGTGCATCTTCGCCCGCGTGTCCGCCGCGCCATCGGGCTTCTCGCCGCCCGGTCGCGGCGCGGAGGCGGCCTCGGTCATGCGGCCGACGCTACCACCCCGCTCAGCGTTCCGTCTCCGCCGCGCGCGCGTTCTCGTACCCGCGCTGAAGCCGCTCGGCCACGGACTGGATCCAGCGCAGCTCGTCGAGGCCGGCGCGACACACGACGAGCCCGCGCGTGAACGCGAGCCACGGCCGCAGCGTCCCGCCCAGCAGCCCGAGCCACGTCGAGGAGGCGGCGTCGATCTTCGGTCCTTTGCCCTTCACGTCGGCGGGCTCCGCGTGGAGGCGCCCGTTCCCCGCCTGCAGCTCGATCGCCGCGTCGGCGTCGGTGACCCGCAGGAGCGCCCGCGACGCGGACACGTCGGCGAGCGCGTCGGTGACCTCGGACGTCGCGGCGGCGGCGGTGAGGACGCGCAGGAGCAGCGGGGCGGCGGCGGCCGCGTCGCCGTCGCCGCGCGACGCGCGCGCGGCGGCCTCGTCGAGCGCGGCGACGAGCTCTGCCCTGCTCAATGCGCGAGCGCGAGGCCGGAGCGGACGAGGGTCGGAACGTCGTCCGAGCGGTAGCGCAGCGAGAAGAAGGCGGCGGCGCCGATCATCGCGCCGTTGTCGATGCACAGCTTCGGCGGAGGGACCCGCAGCGGCAGGGAGACGCGCCGCGTGATCTCCTCGCGCAGCGCGAGGTTGGCCGCCACGCCGCCCCCGAGCATCACGCTGCGGACGTCGAACTCCGCCGCGGCGCGCGCGACGCGCTCGGCGAGGGTCTCGTTGATGGTGCGCTGGAAGGACGCGGCGACGTCGGGGACGGGGACCGCGCCCTTCGCCTCGAGCGAGCGGACGAGGCGGAGGACGGCGGTCTTGAGGCCGCTGAACGAGACGTCGTAGCGGCCCGCGAGCTCCGGCTTCGGCAGCGGGAAGGCGCGCGGATCGCCCTCACGCGCGGCGCGCTCGATGAGCGGACCGCCCGGGAAGCCGAGGCCGAGGAGACGCGCGACCTTGTCGTAGGCCTCGCCCGCGGCGTCGTCGATCGTCCGCCCGAGGAGCCGGAAGCTGCGGTGGTCCTCCATGAGCACGAGGTCGCTGTGCGCGCCGCTCACGACGAGCACGACCGCCGGGAGCTCTGGCTCGGGCGGAGGTGCGCTCCCCTCGTACAGCCAATTCGCGTACACGTGCCCCTCGAGGTGGTTCACGCCGACGAAGCGCTTGCGCGCCGCGAACGCGAGCCCGCGCGCGTAATTCGCGCCGACGAGGAGCGCGCCGATGAGGCCGGGGCCCAGCGTGGCCGCGATGGCGTCGACCCCGGCGAGGTCCGTCTCCGCGCGGCGCAGCGCCTCGCTCGCGATGGGATCCAGCTGTCGCAGGTGCTCGCGTGCGGCGACCTCCGGGACGATCCCGCCCGTTCGCTCGTGCGCCGTCTGCGAGGCCACGACGTTCGAGACGATCCGCCGCCCGTCGTCGACCAGGGCGACGCCGGTCTCGTCGCAGCTCGTCTCGACGGAGAGGATCCTCACGTCGTCTCGTCGAGCGCGCGCTTGAGCTGGGCGAGGCGCTCGCGGACGGCGCGGTCCTTGATCCGGTCGGTCCACATGATCAGCGCGTCCTCGTTGTTGTCCGAGTAGTAGCGCCGCCGCACGCCCGCGCGCCGGAATCCGTACTTCTCGTACAGGCGCTGGGCGGGCAGATTCGAGACGCGCACCTCGAGCGTCAGCCACTCGGCGCCCATCTCCTCGGCGATGTCGAACAGGCGCTGCAGCATCCGCTCGCCGATGCGCTGGCGCCGATGCTCCGGGAGCACGGCGAAGGTCGTGATGTGCGCCTCGTCGACCATGAGCCATAGGCCCGCGTACCCGACGATGGCGTCCCCCGAGCGCGCGGCGATGTAGTGAGCGTTCCGGTTCTGCGTGAGCTCGTGCCGGAAGGCGTTGGCCGGCCAGGGGACGGGGAACGAGGCGCGCTCGACGTCCTGCACCGCGGGGATGTCGTCGAGGGTCATGTCGTCGATGAGGACGGGGGCGACGGACACCATGATCAGGAGCTCCGCCGCACTGCGGATGCCAGCGCGGGCTCGGGCGCCACGATCTCGCCGGCCGGTCCGCGGATCGTCGGCGGTCGGATGTACACCGGCTCGAGCGCGCCGGGGTCGACGACCTGCCCCGCCTCCGCGCGCGCCCAGCCGATCTCCGCCAGGTGGCCGGCGCGGCGCAGCAGCGCCGCCGTCGAGGGCACGATGGCGCGGCGGCCCAGCAGCTCGCGGAGGGCGTCCGCGGTCGCTGGGACCACGTCCCCGACGAAGACCGTCTCCATCGCGACCTCGCGCGCGAGCTCGTCGATGGAGAGGGTCCGGATCGCGCTCGTCCTCTCCCAGCGCCCGCGCCTCGTGCGGTACATGGCCGAATAGTGCTCGCCGCGGCCGGCGTCGATGAGGACGCACACGCGGCGGCGGCCGGACGCGAACGGATGGGCGATGGCATCGCACGTCGGCACGCCCACGAGGGCCACGCCGGACCCGCGCGCCATCCCCTGGGCCGCGGCGATCCCGACGCGCAGGCCGGTGAACGAGCCCGGGCCCGTCGCGACGGCGACGCGCGTCACGTCGCGCAGCTCCGCGCCGGCGAGCGAGAGGACGCGCTCGATCGCGGGAAAGAGGTGATCGTCGTGCCTTCGGCGCGCGTGCCAGGTGTCTTCGGCCAGGATCTCGCGCCCGTCGAACAGCGCGATGGATGCGTACGCACTCGAGGTGTCGACGGCGAGGAGCATCACGCGGCCGCCGCCTCGAGGAGCCGGCGCGCCTGGGGTCCCGCCGCCTCGAGCTTGATCTCGCGCTCGTCGCCGCCGCCGGCGCTGAGGTGGACGTCGAGCCGCTCCGCCGGCAGCAACGTCGCGACCCGGTCGGGCCACTCGATCGCGGTCACACCGCCGGACGAGAGCGCCTCGTCCCATCCGGTCGACGGCACGTCGCCCGGGGCGAGGCGATAGAGATCGACGTGGAAGAGCGGCAGGCGCCCGTCGTCGTGCTCGTGCACGATCACGAACGTCGGGCTCGTCACCGCGCGGTCGGGGACGCCGAGGCCGCGCGCGATCCCGCGCACGAGCGTCGTCTTGCCCGACCCGAGCTCGCCCCACAGCGCGACGACGTCTCCCGGCGCGGCCGCGCGGCCGATGCGCTCGCCCAGCGCCTCCGTCTCCGCGGTCGAGCGCGTGCGCACGACGGCGTCCGCGGCGGCGCGGGTCACGTCGCCGCTCCCGCGCGCTGATGCGCACGCCGCTCGCGCCACATCCGGAACGTGAGGCCCAGGAACGTGCCGAAGATCGCGGCCCACAAGCCCAGATAGACCTCGCGCGGGACGGCGCACACGCCGATGATGTCGAGCCCGCTGCCGCAGCCCAGCGAGGCCGCGAGCGGCACGAAACCGAGCAGCCCGACGACGGTACGGAAGCGCTGCAGCCGCGCCATGCGCGCCTCGAATTCCGCGCGCCGGCGCGCGTCGGCCTTCTTCACCGGCACGCGCGGCGGCTGCGGCGGCTCGGGGTGGTCGGCGCGGCGGGCGTGGCGGTCGCGCCGGCGTCGGCGGGATGTCACGAGGACATGCTGCCAGGGCCGGAGGCGATCAGCGTTCGGCGTCGAAAGGAAGGACGTTCGCGGGGAGCGGATCCTCATCGGGCGACACCGGGCGCACCGATCCATGATCGTCCGCGAGCGCGAGGAGCGGCGCCGCGGCGGACACGTCGGCGTCGTCGCGCGGCGCGAGCACGAACAGGCGAGCCGAGGATGCGTGGATCGACGCCCGCGCGCCGGCGAACGCGACGAGGGGCTCCCACACCGCCGCGGGGAGCGGGCTGGATCCGAAGCCGACGAGGCAGAGAACAGTGGGTCGGTCGTCGAAGGACGCTCGTCCTCGCGCGTCGACGTCGTCGCCGAAGACCGTGCGCAGCCCGCCCGCGGGAGCCGCGCCCGCGACGAGCCCGCTCACGCCGCACGCGTGCGCGCGCGTGATCGCCTCCGCCGCCATGCGCGCGCCGCCGACCAGGATCCGTCCGCGAAGACGCACGTCGATCCGCCCCGGCGCGAGCGGCTCGTCCGGCGCGTCGACGCCGAGCGCGAGCTCACCGATCGCGTCGGGGCCGTAGCCGGCAAGTCCGGCGAGCGCCCAGCATTCGCCCTCGACCGCGACGGCCGCCGCGTCGGACCGCACGACCGTCCCGTCGATCGTCGACCGCACCGTCCACTCGTCGACGACGGGGCTGACGTACATGTCCCCGTCCGAGGTGATGTGCACGAGACGCCCGTCGATCGGCGAGGTCGCGGCGCGCGCGAAGCGGCGTCCCGTCCGCGCCAGGATCGCGCCCTTGCGCACGTCGACGACGGGACGGACGCGCAGCACGCGGTCGAGGTCGCGCGCGGCGACGCCGACGCGCCGCGCCCCATCCGCGACGTGCACCGCGGTGACGAGGCTCCCGGTGGCGACGACGTCGCCGGCGCGCACCGAGGCGCCCTCTTCCGCGCGGCTCGCGGCGCCGACCGGCAGCGCGTGCTCGACGCTCCAGCGGTCGTATCGCCAGCTCATGTCGATGCCGCTTCGGATGCGGGGCTCGGGATCTCGGGCGACGCGCCGACGGACGCGAACCAGCGCGTGACCAGGGGAACGCGCTCCGCGTCGCGGAGCGGGATCGCGAGCGGCCGCGCGCGCCCGTCGAGGATGGCGCCGACGGGACCCGCGACGAGATGCGCCGCCGTCACGCCGGCGCCACTCACCTCGATCTCGCCCTCGACCGGCAGCGCGTGAAGGCCGTCACGCTCGACGCGTTCCTCGCGCGGCGCACCGGACCAGGTGACGCGCACGGTGCCGCGCCGCGCCGGGGCGATCGGGACCGCTGCCGCGAGCGGCACGAGCGCTCCGTCCCCATAGCGCGCGATCGACGCGGGCGAGGGAAGGTCGAGCGCGTCGACGGCGACGAGGCTCGCCTGCGCCGGCGCGAGCGCGGTGAGCCGTCCGGTGAGGACCACGAGCGTCGCGGCGCGCAGCTGCGGCCCGATGCCCGCGGCGACGGCGTCGGAGACGGCGTGCGCGATGGCCTCGTGCGCGAGCGCGATCTCCACCGCCAGCGACTCTCGATCCGTGGGGACCGCACCGGGCCAGCGGGCGCGGTTGAACACGCGCTCGAGCAGGGTCGGCTGATCGACCGCCCAGGGGATCCAGCGACGGACGCGGTCGAGGCCCGCGCGCGCGACGACGCGGTCCGCGGCGCTGCCCGTACCGAGCGATCTCACGTGCGCGGCGACCAGGCCGCCCGCGGGCTCGGCGCGGACGAGCGACGTCGACGAGCCGCTCACGTCGACGACGAGCGTCGCGGCCTGGCGGTCGGCGGCCACGCCCGTCGCCAGGTCCTCGAGCGCCTCGTCGCGAAGGACGACGCCCTCCACCGCGCGCATCTCCCGGAGTCGCGACACGGCGCGGAGCCGTCCCGTGTCGGTGCGGACGTCGGGCATGAGGTCGACCTCGAACGGCGCGAGGAGCGCCGTCGCCCGCGCGATCGCTCCGTCGTCGCCGCACGCGAGCAGCACGCGCGGCGCCGGTCGCTGCGCGCCGCATCCGAAGCGCAGCGGCTCCGCGAGGAGGACGAGCTCGTCAGCGCCCGCGTTGGCCGCGAAGGGGACGACCACGACGTCCGGCCGCGCGTCGCGGAGCGCCTGCGCGCGCTCGCCGAAGTGCCTCACGTCGCCCGCGCGCAGCGCGAGGACGATCTCGACGCCGGCCTTGAGGAGGATGCGCCGCGTGCCCTGCTCGAGCTGCCCGGGCTGGGCGTCGAGGATCGCGACGCGAACGGGACGGCCGGCTCCGCTCTCGTCGCGCTCGGTCACCGCGCCGGAACGCCCTCCGCCGCATGCACGAACGCGTCGAAGATGCCCCTCGCCGCCGCGTCGACCTGCTTCGTGCGCTCAGGGTGCCACTGGACGCCGACGACCCAGCGGTGCTCCGTCGATTCGAGCGCCTCGACGATCCCGTCGTACGTCACGGTCGCTCGCACATTCTTCGTGGCGAGGCGCTCGGGGGTCACGACCTGATGATGGCTGGAGTTGACGCGAAGGGTCTCTCCACAAGCTTGTGCGAGAAGCGAGCGGCTCTCGACGTGCACGTCATGTCGGATCGCATCTGCCTTGGTCGGATCGTCGCCTACGCTCACCCCGTCGGGCGGGTACTTCGGCGAGTGGCCGGTGCGATGCTGCTCCAGGCTTCCGCCCAGAAAGACATTGAGCACTTGGAAGCCGCGGCAGACCCCGAGAACGGGTACGTCGCGCTCGAGCGCTCGCGCGAGCAGCTCTAGCTCGAGCTCGTCGCGATCCTTGTCGATCGGTGTGGAGTGAGGATCACGGTCCTCGTGGTAGCGACCCGGATGGACGTCCTCGCCACCGCTCAGGTAGAGGGCATCGAATCGACCCGGGGGCGCATCGGACGCCGTCACTTCGATCAGATCGACGCTCGGCCTCGCGATGGACGCGACATACAGCGCGCGGGCCCTCTTGTTCCGTTCGGACTCACTACGGCCGAGCGTGAGAACGATCCGCGTCACGTCAGCAGTATCAGGGCGATGGCCGATCAGCGCGAGGGCGGGCCGATCACCCCGCGAGCGATGCGCGGTCGATGAGCTCGATGAGCACGCCGTCGCCGGCACGCGGGTGGAGGAAGGCCACCATCCCCTCGATCCCCCGGCGCGGCTCGCGGTCGATGAGCTCGGTGCCCGCGGCCGCGAGGTCGCGCAGGACGCGCGCGAGGTCGTCGACCGCGAAGCACACGTGGTGCAGCGTCGGGCGGCCGCGCTCGGCGAGGAACCGCGCGACGCCGCTCACGTCGTCGAGCGGCTCGATGAGCTCGATGCGCGCCGCTCCGCCCGTGAGCACGACGGCGCGCACCGCCTGGTCGGGGAGGTCGCGCACCAGGCCGGCGCGCAGACCCAGCACGTCGGTGTAGAGAGGCCGCGCAGCGGCGACCGACGGAACGACGATCCCGACGTGGTGGAGCTCGGACCCGGCGACGAGCGGCGTCACGAGCGCGGCGAGTACACGCCGAAGACCGAGCGCAGCTCGTCGGAGATCTCCCCCAGCGTGACGTCCGCCTCGACCGCCGCGAGGACGAACGGGAAGAGCTCGTCCGTTCCCTCCGCCGCGCGGCGCAGCCGCTCACGCGCCGCCGCGGCGGCAGATGCGTCTCGCCCCGCGCGCAGCCGCCCCAGCCGCTCGCGGGCGCGCGCGACGACGCGCTCGTCGACCTTCTGCGGAGGCGGCACCTTCTCCTCGTCGGTGCGGTAGGCGTTCACCCCGACGACGATCTTCTCGCCGCGCTCGACCGCCTGCTGCTGCTCGTACGCGCGGCGCTCGATCTCGTTCTGCTGGTGCTCCCGTTCGATCGCGCGGAGAGCGCCGCCCATCGCGTCGATGCGCTCGATCTCGGCGAGGACGCGCCGCTCGATGTCGTCGGTGAGCCGCTCGACCAGGTACGCGCCGCCGAGCGGGTCCACCGTCTCGGCGACCCTCGACTCCTCGGCGATGATCTGCTGGGTCCGGAGGGCGACGGTCGCGGATCCCTCCGTCGGCAGACCGAGGGCCTCGTCGAAGGCGTTCGTGTGCAGCGACTGGGTCCCGCCGAGGACGGCGGCGAGCGCCTCGATCGCCGTGCGGACGATGTTGTTGAGCGGCTGCTGGGCGGTCAGCGTCGAGCCCATCGTCTGGGTGTGGAAGCGCAGCTGCCACGATGCGGGATCGCCGGCGCCGTAGCGATCGCGCGCGATGCGATGCCAGACGCGGCGCGCGGCGCGGAACTTCGCGACCTCCTCGAGGAGCGTCGAGTTCGCGGCGAAGAAGAAGGAGAGCTGACGCGCGAACCGGTCGATGGCGAGGCCGCGCTCGCGGACGGCGTCGACGTACGCGATGGCATTCGCGAACGTGAACGCGAGCTCCTGCACGGCGTCCGCGCCGGCCTCGCGGATGTGGTAGCCGCTGATCGAGATGGGGTTCCACCTCGGGAGATGGGCGGCGCTCCACGCGATCAGGTCGGCGGCGATGCGCATCGACGGGCGCGGCGGATAGATGTACGTGCCGCGCGCGATGTACTCCTTGAGGATGTCGTTCTGAGTCGTTCCCCCGACCCGCTCGAGCGGGACGCCCCGCTCCTTCGCGACCGCGACGTACATCGCGAGGAGGATCGGCGCGGTGGCGTTGATCGTCATCGACGTCGTCACGTCGCCGAGCGGGATGCCCTGGAAGAGGCGGTCCATGTCGTCGCGGCTGGAGATGGAGACGCCGACCCGTCCGATCTCCGCGATGACACGCTCGTCGTCGGCGTCGTAGCCCATCTGGGTCGGAAGGTCGAACGCGACGGAGAGGCCGGTCTGCCCGTGCGCGAGAAGGTAGCGGTAGCGCTCGTTCGTCGACTCGGCGTCGGCGAAGCCGGCGTACTGCCTCATCGTCCAGGGCCGGCCGCGGTATCCGGTGGCGTGGATGCCGCGCGTGTACGGCGGCTCACCGGGGAAGCCGCGCTCGGCCTCGGCCGGCTCGGCGACGGCCGGGAGCGGCTCGCCGTAGGTCGTCGCGAACGGCGCGCGCTCGGGCACCCGCCGGGTCGTCTCCGCGTAGCGGCGCTCCCACTCACGCTTCGCGTCGCCGCGTCCCATGCTCACGCGGGCGATGGTACGGGCGGTCAGTCGGGACGGAGGACGAGATCGCCCTCCGGGCGCATCGCCGCGCGCGAGAAGGGCAGCGCCCTCTCCGCGCCGATCTCCCACAGCGGCGCCTGGTCGCGGTAGTGAGGCGACGCGCGCTGCCCGGACACACCCTCGGAGAGGACGAGCTTCGAGGTATCGACCTCGGCGAGATCGACGATGAGGCGGGCGCCCGTCGATCCCGCCGGCGGAACGCCGAGCAGGAGGCGCATCGCCTCGGTGTCGATGCCGCGCGCCTCTCCGAGAGGGGCGGTGAGCGCGGCGGCGCGCGCCGGACCGCCGATGATCGCGGCCCGGTCCACGGGGACGATCGCCGTGCGTCCGCGCTCGGTCGCTCCCGCATGACCCTGGAGGTCGGCGACGCAGGCCGCGACCGCCGAGCGGAACATCGCGGAAGTGAAGCCGCTCGCGCTCACCGCGGTCGAGCCCTGAAGGATGCCGTCGACCGTCGCGACCGGGTCCGGACCGGGACGCACGGACGGCGCGAGCGCCCACGCCACCCAGCCGTTGTGGCCGGCGACGATGCCGGGGACGCCGGGCAGCGAAACGCCGACCGCGTGGACGTCACCGCCCGCGATCCCGATCTCGTACCAGCCGGGCTTCGGCATGTCGTCGTAGAGGTCGGCGGCGAGGATGGGCATGCCCTTGAGCGTGCGCGCCGCCGGCGCGATCGCGCACACGCTGCGGGGCCGCAGGAGCTCGAGGTACCAGCTCGCGACCGCGAGTGAGTCGGCCGCCTCCCAAGCCGGCGGATCGCGCCCCGCGAGGACCAGCTCGCCGGGCAGCGCGCGTGCATCGGCGTACTGCGAGATGAGCTTGCTCACGCCCTGCGCATACGCGTCGAGCGCGTCGCGCAGCGCCGGCGACGCCCGCGCGACCTGCTGCTGCGCCGTCGCGCCGAGGCGCGAGCGCGCCTCCACGCGTAGGGCGTCCATCTGCGCGAGGCGGTCCTGCGCGGTGACGTACCCCTGCAGGAAGTAGAGGTCGTGAAGGTCGCGCGCGTACACGTGCGCTGTCCCGAGGTCGTCCCGCACGACCTCCGCCTGCTGGTGGAGGCCGAGGAAGCGGTAGTGCCCGGACCTCGTCGGGAGCGGACGGTAGAAGAGGTCCCCCAAGAGCACGCCGGCCATCGCGGCGACGAACGCGAGCGCGACGACGACGACGCGCGCCGCGCGCCGCATCTCAGGCCGGCTCGTCGACGAGGACCGCGATGAGCGCACCGCTCTCGACCTTCGCGCCCGCCCGCGCGGCGATGCGCTGCACCTTCCCGCGCGCCGGCGCGCGCAGCTCGTTCTCCATCTTCATCGCCTCGAGCGTCGCGAGGGCCGCGTTCCGCTCCACGACGTCGCCCTCGGCGACGTGGACGGCCTTGAGCAGCCCGGGCATCGGGGCGCGTACCTCGTGCCGCGCGCCGCCGACGGACGCGCGGTCGCCGCGCGCGGCGAGGGTGCGCTCGTCGACGGCCGTCACCACGACCTCCGTGTCGTCGACCCGCATCCGCGGCGGATCGCCGCCGAGGAGCGCGATCTCGTGCGAGCTGCCCTCGACGATCACGGACCAGTGCCGCGCCGGAACGATCTCGCGCACCTCGTGCGCGACGACGCGTCCCTCGACGAGCAGCCGCCCATCGGGTGATGCCTCGACGTGGACGGTGCGCGCGCCGACCCGCACCTCGTACCTCACTCGAGCGCCTCCGCGCGCGCGGCGGCCGCCCACGGGCTCCGCGCCGGATCCGCCGCCGGATGCGCGTGCGTCGCGCGCGCCGCGAGGACCGCGGCGATCGCCGCCGCGATGGTCTGGCGGTCGTCGAGCTCGGGCTCGGGCGGCGGCCAGTGCTCGCCCACGTAGCCGGTGTCGTAGCGGCCGGCGACGAAATCGGCTTCGGCGAGGACGTGCGCGTGGAAGGGCAGGCTCGTGGGAAGACCGCCCACGAGCGTCTCGCGCAGCGCCCGCCGCATGCGCGCCAGCGCTTCCGCCCGGTCGCGGCCGTGCGCCACGACCTTCGCGATCAAGGGGTCGTACTCGTCGGGCACCCAGGTCCCGAGCTCGAGCGCGGAGTCGACGCGGATCCCCGGACCGGACGGCAGGCGCAGCAGGTCGACGCGCCCGCCCGCGGGGAGGAAGCCGGCGCGCGCGTCCTCGGCGGTGACGCGGCACTCGATGGCCGCGCCGTGGCGCACCACCTCGTCCTGCGCGAAGGGCAGCCGCTCCCCCGCCGCGACGCGCAGCTGAAGCGCGACGAGGTCGAGGCCCGTCGCCAGCTCGGTGACGGGGTGCTCCACCTGTAGCCGCGTGTTCACCTCGAGGAACACGAACGTACCGTCGGGCGCGACGAGGAACTCGCACGTGCCGGCGTTCACGTATCGGGCGGCCCGCGCGATCCGCAGCGCGGCATCGGCGAGCCGCGCGCGAAGGTCGTCGTCGACCGACGGGCCGGGCGTCTCCTCGATGAGCTTCTGATGGCGGCGCTGCACGCTGCAGTCGCGCTCGCCGAGCCAGCGGACCTCGCCGGCCTCGTCCGCGAGGATCTGCATCTCCACGTGCCGGCCGTGCTCGATGTACCGCTCGATGAGGAGCGCCGGCGCGCCGAACGCCGTCTGGGCCTCGCCCGTCGCTCCGCGCCAGGCGTCGGCGAGATCCTCCGCCGCGCGGACGATGCGCATGCCTTTCCCTCCGCCGCCGCCCGCCGGCTTCAGGAGGATGGGATAGCCGACGCGGTCGCACACCTCGCGCGCCGCGGCGACGTCGGTGACGGGGTCCATCGTCCCCTGCGCGACGGGCACGCCAACGGATGCCGCGATGCGGCGCGCCTCGGTCTTCGAGCCGAGGGAGCGCTGCACGCTCGCGGGCGGCCCGACGAAGACCAGGCCGGTGTCCGCGACGGCCTGCGCGAAGTCGGCGTTCTCGGAGAGGAACCCGTACCCCGGGTGCACCGCCTCGCAGCCCGTGCGCTTCGCCGTCTCGACGAGCCGCTCGATGCGAAGGTACGACGCGCTCGGCGCGGCCGTCCCGATCAGGAACGCCTCGTCGGCCATCCGCACGTGCATCGCCGTGCGGTCGACGTCGCTGTACACGGCGACCGTGCGGATGCCCATCTCGCGGCAGGCGCGAATGACGCGGACCGCGATCTCACCGCGGTTCGCGACCAGGACCTTATGCAGCACTACAGGGGGATATTGCCGTGCTTCTTGCGCGGGTCTTGAACGCGCTTGCCGGCCAGCGAGCGCAGCGCCGCGATCAGGCGCGGACGCGTCTCGTGCGGCTCGATCACGTCGTCGATGTACCCGCGCGACGCCGCCACGTACGGGTCGGCGAATCGCTTCACGTACTCCTCGACCAGCTCGGCGCGCCGCGCCTCCTTGTCCCTCGCCTTGCCGATCTCGTCGCGGTAGAGGATGTTCACCGCCCCTTCGGGACCCATGACGGCGATCTCGGCGGTCGGCCAGGCGACGTTGTAGTCCCCGCGGATGTGCTTGCTCGACATGACGTCGTACGCGCCCCCGTAGGCCTTGCGCGTGATGACCGTCAGCTTGGGCACCGTCGCTTCCGCGTAGGCGAACAGGAGCTTCGCGCCGTTGCGGATGATGCCGCCGTGCTCCTGCCCGACGCCGGGCAGGAACCCGGGAACGTCGACGAACGTGACGAGCGGGATGTTGAAGGCGTCGCAGAAGCGGACGAAGCGCGCGGCCTTCGTCGAAGCGTCGATGTCGAGGACCCCGGCCAGGACGGCGGGCTGCTGCGCCACGACGCCCACCGTGCGGCCGTCGAGGCGCGCGAAGGCGCAGATGACGTTCTGCGCCCAGCCGTCATGGACCGGCAGGAACGCGCCGTCGTCGACGACGCGGCGGACGACCTCGTTCATGTCGTAGGGCTTTGTTGCGGATCGCGGAACGACGCGGTCGAGATCCCCGTCCGCGCGGTCCGGCGGGTCGGTCGTGGGGACGACCGGCGCCGGATCGAGGTTGTTCGAGGGGAGGTACCCGAGGAGACGGCGGACCAGGACGAGGCACTGGACCTCGTCGTCCGTCTCGAAGTGCGCGACGCCGCTCTTCTGCGCGTGGACGTCGGCCCCGCCGAGGCCGTCGAGGGTGACGTCCTCGTGGGTGACCGTCTTCACCACGTCCGGGCCCGTCACGAACATATAAGAGGTATCGCGGACCATGGCGACGAAGTCGGTGATGGCCGGGGAGTACACGGCTCCGCCGGCGCAGGGGCCCATGATCGCCGAGATCTGGGGCACGACTCCCGACGCGAGGACGTTCCGCAGGAATACCTCGGCGTAGCCGCCGAGCGAGACGACGCCCTCCTGGATGCGCGCGCCTCCCGAGTCGTTGAGCCCGACGATCGGCGCGCCGTTCCGCATCGCGAGATCCATGATCTTCACGATCTTCGCCGCGTGGGCCTCGGCGAGAGAGCCCCCGAAGACGGTGAAGTCCTGGGCGAATGCGTACACCAGGCGGCCGTCGACGCGCCCGAACCCGGTGATGACGCCGTCGCCGAGGACCTCGTCCGCGTCCGGAACGAGCTCGTTCGGACGCGCTCGCACGAACTGGTCGAGCTCGACGAAGGAGCCTTCGTCGAGGAGCAGGTCGATCCTCTCGCGCGCCGTCATCTTGCCCTTGGCGTGCTGTTGCTCGATCCGGCGCTCGCCACCGCCGCGCAGCGCCTGCGCGCGCATCGACGTCAGCTGCTCGTCCGCCTTCACGTCGCCCGGAGGATACGTTCGGCCCGACCCGCGCGTGCGCGCTCCTAGCCGGCGGTCTCCGTCGCCGCCTCGCCGCGGCGCGTCAGGCGGTACCCCACCGTTCGGACGTTCTCCACGTCCAGATCGCTGCCGGCGGCGGCGAGCTTCGAGCGCAGGCGGTACATCGGCCCGCGCACGAGGTCGCGGTCGGCGCGCTCGCCGCGCCATCCCGCGCGCAGCAGCTCGGAGATCGTGACGAGGCCGCCGCGGCTGAGACAGGCGAAGAGCGCGAACTCGACGGGGGTGAGGTCGAGGAGGCGTCCATTGACGCGGGCCTCGTACGTCCGGAGGTCCACGACGACGTCGTCGAGCCGCAGGCGCGGTCCGGCGCGGCGCAGCACGGCACGGACCCGGCCGATCAGCTCTTCCTTGGCGAAGGGCTTCGTCAGGTAGTCCTCCGCGCCCATCTCCAGGAAGCGCGCCACCTCGCGCGCGTCGCGGCGACCGGTGACGACGACGATCGGGATGCCGCGCTCCTCGATGGCTCGGTACACCTCCTCACCGGAGATGTTCGGCAGCCCGAGGTCGAGGAGGACCAGGTCGGGCGGCTCGGCGCGCAGCCGGCGCAGCGCGCTCTCGCCCTCGTAGGCGATCGCGACCTCGTACCCGGCCCCTCCCAGGAACAGCGCCATGATGCCGACGAGCGAACGCTCGTCCTCCACGATGAGGATCCGCGCCGCGCGCTCGACCGCCGCATCGAGCTCGGTCACGCGTCCGAGGCTAGGCGGCGGCCGCTCCGATCACCGTTCCGCGAACGTCGCGCGACGGTCGCGGAGAGGTGACGGACCGGTCCGAACGCCGTCACCAAAGCGCACCCCGCGCGCGACACGCGGTCCACACATCCACCGCGTCGCGGCGACTGACCGCGCGACGACCCCTCCTTAGCGTCGGCCCATCACAGGAACAGGGAGGATCGCATGGCCGCGGAAACCGCTGCCGCCACGACCGGCATGAAGAAGACCCTCGGACTGACCGGCGTGACCGTGAACGCCATGGCGCTCATCGCGCCCGGAGCGTTCCTCTGGATCACCTACCAGGTCCAGGCCGCACAGACGCTTCCCGGCACCGGCGCGTCCACGGCGATGGACATGTTCGCGGGCATCGTCTTCGCCCTCGTCCTCGCCTTCTTCACGGCGTTCTCGTACTCGGAGCTCGCGCGGATCTACCCCGAGGCGGGCACGGGGAGCTGCTACTACTTCGCGGAGCGCTCGTTCCTCGACAAGCTCAACGCCGCGCACCACCGCTGGGCGCGTCCCGCGAAGCTCGCGACCGGCTGGGCGGCGCACCTCTTCTACTGGGTCTACCCCGGCGTGATGGTCTCCTTCATGGCCATCCTCGTCGCCTACGTCCTCCAGCAGTTCGGCCTGAACATCGGGATGGCCGGACAGCTCGTCGTCGCCGCGGTCTTCTCGGTCGTCGTCGGCTTCATCGCCATCCGCGGCGTCACGGGCTCGACGACGACCTCCCTCGTCATCAACGTCATCCAGCTCGTCACGCTCGTCGGCTTCTCCCTCCTCGCGGTGGCCTACCGCATGCTGGATCCCGACCACGCGAGCTTCGCGTTCGCGAGCGCGCCCGCGGTCGTCCTGCCGAAGGACCTCTTCAGCGTCTTCTCGCAAGCGACGATCGCCATCCTCATCCTCGTCGGCTTCGAGTCGGCGACCGCGTTCGGCGCGGAGGCGAAGAACGCCAAGCGCGACGTGCCACGCGCCGTCATCCTCGCGCTCGTCATCCAGGGTCTCTTCGCGTACCTCATCGAGTACTTCAGCGCCAACTACGCGCTCTCCGACAAGCTCGTCGGGACCGACGCGGCGGGCAAGGCCATCAGCGGGATGGACGCCGCGGCCGCCTCGAGCGCGCCGATCGGCGACCTCATCAAGCAGATCGGCGACACGATGCTCGGCGGCCTGGGGTTCCCGCTCATGGTCGTCGTCGCGGTCACGGTCGCGCTCGCCATCCTCGGGACCACGCTCTCCGCGATGAACACCGGGGTGCGCATCACCTACGCGATGGCGCAGGACGAGGAGATGCCCGGACTGCTCGGGCTCCTCCACGGACGGTTCGCGACGCCGCACGTCGCCGTCGTCGTCCTCGTGATCGTGTCGGGCCTGGTCGGAATGATCGGGACGCTCTCCGTCGTCACCCTCACCGGCATCACGCTGGCCTCGAACTTCGGGACGTTCGTGCTCTACGGGCTGACGTGCCTCATCGCGGTCAACGCCTTCCTCGGACGCGCCGACTTCAGCTTCGTGAAGCACGCGGTCGTCCCGATCCTCGGGTTCCTCGCGAACATGGTCATGCTCATCACGATCTTCGCCCTCGGCTTCATCGGCGGCGGGGACGCGCAGACGGAGTCGTTCATGGCGCTCGGTTTCGCGGGCGTCTGGCTCGTCGCGAGCGTCCTCTACGTCCTGACCCGGCGGAAGCCGCAGCCCCGGGCCGTCCCCGAGCGGACCACTGCCTGAGCCCCCCATCGCCTCCGTCCGGGCCGGGGGACGTCGACGGAGCCCCCGGCCCGGTCGCGCCCGACTAGCCTGTCGTGATCGAGCTCGACGTCGGCGCGACCTCGGAGACGGGACCTCGTCCGATCAACGAGGACCACGTCGCCTGGCGTCTGCCGGAGGACCCGCTGCTGCGCGAGCGCAAGGGCGCGCTCTTCGTGCTGGCCGACGGCGTCGGCGGCCACGCGGCCGGCGAGGTCGCGAGCGCGACGGCGGCCGCGACGCTCCTCGAGGAGTACTTCTCCCCCTCCAATCACGCCCGGGTCGAGCCCGCGCTGCAGCGGGCGATGCAGGCCGCGAACATGCGCGTCTACGAGATGGCGGAGCGCGACCAGCATCTCGCGCGGATGCAGACGACGCTCGACGGGCTTGCCGTGACGGACGCGGGGGCGTACGTCGCGCACGTCGGCGACGGCCGCGTCTACCACTGGCGCGACGGCAGCGTGCGCCAGCTGACGTCGGATCACTCGGAGGTCTCCGAGCTCGTGCGGCTGCGCCTGGTGAAGCGCGAGAAGCTGCGGACGCATCCGCGCCGCAGCATCCTCACGCGGACGTGCGGGGCGCAGCTCATCCTGCGGCCGGACTTCCTGCGCCAGCCGCTCCGCGCCGGGGACCGGTTCCTCCTCTGCACCGACGGGCTGTGGGCGGCGCTCGAGGACGAGGAGATCGCGCGGATCCTCGGCCGCGGTCCCGCGCCGGACACGTGCGCCGAGCTCGTCGCGGCGGCGCTCCGCGCCGGGACCGAGGACAACGTGAGCGCTCAGGTGGTGCGTATACGCGCCGTCGCGGCCACGCCGCCGCAGCCGCGCTGGCGCCCATCCTTCCTCGGGCGGGCCGGCTAGTGCTGCAGTACGAGGTCGGCCAGCTCATCGACGGCCGCTACGAGGTCCTCGCCTCGCTCGGCCAGGGCGGGATGGGCGCGAGCTTCCGCGCGCGGGACCGCTCGACCGGCCGCGAGGTCGTGGTGAAGATCCCCAGCATCGCCCTCATCGGCGACCCCGGGACGTACAGCCGCTACCAGCGCGAGCTCGAGATCGCGCGCCGCCTCGCGCATCCGCGCCTGCAGAACCTCGTCGCCTCGGGCCAGCTGCCGGGCGGCGCGCCGTACATGGTGCTCGAGTACCACGAGGGCCGGTCGTTCCGCGAGGTCCTCTCCGAGCGCGGACCGCTCCCGGTCGACGAGGCCGTCGCGCTGGCGGCGCAGCTCGCCGAGACGATGGAGCACGTCCATCAGCACGGCGTCGTCCACCGCGACCTGAAGCCCGAGAACCTCCTGCTCACGCGCGAGGGCGACCTCGTCGTGCTCGACTTCGGCATCGCATTCCTCCAGGGCGCGCGCCGCCTCACGTTCCACCGGCTCACGTCGAGCGTGGGGACGCCGGACTACATGGCGCCCGAGCAGGTGAGCGGCGAGCGCGGGGACGCGCGCACCGACGTCTACGCGATCGGCGCGATCCTCTACGAGATGCTCACCGGGCGGCCGCCCTTCCAGGGCGACAACGCGCTCGCGGTGATGGGGCAGCGGCTGACGAGCGACCCGCGTCCGCCGCGCGAGCTGCGCCCTGAGGTCTCGCCGCAGCTCGACAGCGTCGTGCGCCGCGCGCTCCGCCGCGACCGCGCCGACCGGTACCCGTCCGCGGCGGCGCTGTGCGAGGATCTGCTCCACCTCGACGCGGTGGTGCCGGACGAGCCCGGACCGACGGCGCATCTGGGCTACGCGCCGCGCGGCGACCTGCCCCCGCCCCGTACGATCGCGCTCATCCTCGTCGTGGTGTTCGGCGTCCTCGGCGCCATCGGCGTCCTCGCGGAGCTCGCGCATCGCGCGCAAGGAGGTCAGTGATGGTCAGCGTCGACCGGCTCGAGGCCGAGGGCGTCGGATCGGTGCAGCTCCAATTCACCGACGTGCCCGGCGCGGTGAAGAGCGTCACGATCCCGACCTCGCACCTGGCGGCCGTCCTCGAGGAGGGCCTGTGGTTCGACGGCTCATCCGTCGAGGGCTTGGCGCGCGTCGCCGAGAGCGACCTGTACCTGCGTCCCGATCCGTCGACGCTCGCGATCCTCCCGTGGGAGCGCCGGCCGACCGCGCGGCTCATCTGCGACCTGTTCCAGCCCGACGGGACGCCGTTCACCGCCGACCCGCGCCGCGCGCTCCGTTCGGCCCTCGACGACGCCAGGGACCTCGGCTTCGTCTACCGCGTCGCCTGCGAGCTCGAGTTCTCGATCTTCCACGCGCCCGCCGACGGAGAGCGCGCGCTGCGGCCGATCGACAGCGGCGGCTACTTCGAGGTCACCGAGGACCGGGCGGAAGAGGTCTGCCGCGCGGCGACGGGCGCGCTCGCCTCGCTCGGCTTCGCCGTGGAGATGACGCACCACGAGGTCGCGCCGGGGCAGCACGAGATCGACCTCGCCGTCGCCGGCGCGCTCGAGCTCGCCGACGCCCTCGTCGCGCTCAAGACGGCGCTGCGCGTCTACGGGCGGCGCGACGGCCTCCTGGTCAGCTTCATGCCGAAACCCATCGAGAACAAGAGCGGGTCCGGCCTGCACATCCAGCAGGTCCTCGTCGAGCGCGCGAGCGGGCGTGACGCCTTCTTCGATCCGGACCACGCCTACCAGCTGTCGGCCGCGGGGCGGCGGTTCGTCGCCGGGCAGCTCGCGCACGCGCGGGCGATGTGCGCGGTCGTGGCGCCGCTCGTGAACTCGTACAAGCGGCTCATGGGCGGGAACGAGGCGCCCGCGCACATCGCCTGGGCGCGCACGAGCCGCGGCGCGCTCATCCGCGTGCCGAACGCGACCGCGGGTCACCCGACGCTGGTCGAGCTGCGCGCGCCCGACCCGAGCTGCAACCCCTACCTCGCGCTCGCGGTCATGCTCCGCGCCGGCCTCGACGGGATCGCGAGCGAGCTCGAGCTCCCCGAGCCCATCGAGGAGCCGCTGGTCCGCGAGCCCAAGCGCGCGGAGGGCGAGCCGATCGCGGACGTACTCCCGGGGACGCTCGCGGAGGCGCTCGAGGCGCTGGCGTGGGACCCCGTCGTGCGCGACGCGCTCGGGCAGCCGATCTACGAGCGCTTCCTGGCGGCCAAGGAGCGCGAGTGGGCCGAGCACAGCGCGCACGTCAGCGAGTGGGAGCTGCGCACGTACCTCGAGCGCGCCTGAGGCGGCTCAGCGGCCCGGATCGGCCACCTTCGGGACCGTGTCGACGACGACGTTCGCGACCGCTCCCCCGGAGAGACGCGCCTCGCGGATGCGCACGTCGGTGACGACGTCGTGCGTCGCGGGGTCGAACGCGAAGCGCCCGCGCGGGCCGGCGAACGAGACGCGCTCGAGCGCGGCGACGAGCGCCGCCGGGTCGGAGGTCGCGCCCGACGTCGCGGTGAGCGCCGCCTCGAGCGCCGCCATCGCGTCCCACATCGCGACGGCGTAGCCGTCGGGCGCCAGGGGCTCGCCCGTCTCGTCGTCCTTGTACTCCGCGCGGAAGTCACTGATGAGCTTCTTGTTCTCGCCGTTCGAGAGGTCCGGCGACCAGAAGTGCGACGTCACGACGCCCGCCGCGGCGTCCTTCGCCGCGTGCAGGACCTCCGTGTCGGCCAGGGTGCCCGGACCGTAGAGCGCGTACCCGGACGCGCGCATCCCCGCTTTCCCCCATTCGGTCAGGAACGCCTCGGCGTCGTCGGTGCGGAAGGCCGCGAACACCGCCTTCGTGCCCTGCGTCTTGAGCTGCGCGACGACGGTGGCCTGATCCGATCCGCGCGGCACCGCCGTCTTCCGGGTGAGGGCCCCGCCGTACCGGGCGAGACCCTCAGCGAACGCCGCCGTCGTCTCGGCGCCGAAGGCATCGTCGGCGTACACGGCGACGACCTGCGCCCGGCCGGAGCGCGCGACCCACGCGCCGAGCGGCTGGCCGAGCTGCCACGACGATGCCGACGTCCGGAACACGTAGGTGCTCTTGCAGCTGGGCGTGCACCCGCCGTTCGCGCGCGTCAGCGCGTTAGCGGGCGCCCAGGTGTCGAGGTACACGAGGTGCTGGGCGTCCGCGACGTCGCGCATCACGTACGCCGTCGCGGTCGCCGAGCCGCCCATGAGCAGTCCCACCTTCTCCTGCCCGAGCAGGACGTCGCGCACCTTCACCCTATCCGTCGCGGGATCCGTCGATTCGTCCGAATACACGAGCTCGACGCGCCGCCCCGCCAGCGCGCCCCCGCGCTGCTTCAGATAGAGGTCGGCGGCACGGCGCTGCGACGAGCCGATGTCGACGTCGACCGCCTGCTCTGTGTACGGGACGACCACGCCGATGCGGAGCGGCACCCGCCCGGACGCTCCGGCGGACGCCGCCGCGCGTGGGTGCGCCGTGGCGCTCGCCGTCGCGCTCGCACGCCCGGCCGGGGTGCCGGAGCAGGCGACGGAGAACGCCGCCGCCGACCCCGCGAGCAGGAGCCGCCGTCTCGAGATGGTCACGCGTTCCACCTCCACCGCGCCGCGATCGTGAGGGGGCCGAGGGGCGCCGGCGTCGCGGCCGACGCCCCTCGGGGCATGGGGACTACTTGTTGGCGGTCTCGACGAAGGTCGGGTCGTACGTCTTCGCGAGATCGATGTTCGCGGTGGCGATCTTGTCGTTGAACGAGCTCACCGTCTTCAGGACGAACTGCGGCCCGCCGACGGGCATCTTCCCGTCCGGCGTGAACATCTGGTAGCTGTCCTTGAGCGCCTGGATGTACTCGTCCTTGTTCGCGGAGGAGTAGTCCGCGGGCAGCTTCGCCGTCACGTCCTCCGCCTTGTGCGACGCGATCCACTTCAGCGTCTTGACGTACGCGTTCACGACCTTCTGGACGACGTCCTTGTGCGCGGCGATGTAGTCGGGGCGCGCCCACAGGGCGATGAAGGGGTAGTCGCCGCCCATCGCGGCCTGCGTCGTGTCCGGCTTGGAGAGGTCCACGCCGAGGACCGCGATCTTCTGCGAGACGAGCCGCAGCACGGTGGGCTGCGTCGTGATCCCGATGTCGATCTGGCCGTTCTTCATCCCCGCGATGAAGGTGTCGCCCGCGCCAGCCTTGACGTAGGTCACGTCGGAGACCTGAAGGCCGTTGTGGACGGCGATGGCGCGCATGAGCGTGTGCGTGCCGGATCCGAGCGAGGTCACGCCGGCCTTGAGGCCCTTCCAGTCCTTGGGCGACTTGATCTTGTCGGCGACCCGCGTCGAATACATGATGAATTCGCCGGGCTCGCGCAGCAGCACCGCGACGCACGTGATCGGCTTGCCCGCGGCCTGCAGGTCGATGGTGTGGTCGTAGGAGCCGGACCCGATGTCGACGTGGCCCGCCGCGACCTCGTTCTCGGTGTCGACGCCCGAGGGCTCGTCGAGCATGTCGGCGTCGAGCCCTTCGTCGGCGAAGAACCCGAGCTGCTTCGTGAGCATGTTCGGCAGGTAGATCTGCTTGTTGAGCCCGCCGACCATGATCTTGACCTTCGCGAGAGGCGCCTTGGTCGCCGCCGTGGTCGCCTGCGCCGCGCTGGGCGCGGCGCTGGGGCCGGCGCTCGGTGTGGCCGCCCCGCCGCAGGCCGCGGCGACGAGGCTCGCGATGACCGCGATGGCCGGAATACGGGTGCGCATGTCCTCCTCCTGTCTCTTGCGCGGGTGTCAGATCGTGACGTCGGTGATCGCGTTGGGCCGCCAGCGGATGAGCACGCTCTCGAGGCGGGTCACGAGGGCCTCGGCGAGGATCGCGATGACCGCGAGGATCAACATCGCGGCGTAGACGCCGTTCGAGTTGAAGCTGCCCTGCGCGGTCGCGATCATCAGACCGATCCCCTGGCGTGCCCCGAGGTACTCGCCGACGATCGCGCCGACGAGGGCGAAGCCGAGGCTCGTGTGGAGGCTGGCGATGATCCACGAGAGCGCGGACGGGAGGACGACGTCGGTGAACAGCCGCCGCTCGTCCGCGCCGAGGATCCGTGCGTTCGCGACGAGATCGCGGTCGACCTCGCGCACGCCCTGGAAGGCGTTGAAGAAGACGACGAAGAAGACGAGGACGACCGCCAGGGCCACCTTGGAAGGCATCTCGAGGCCGAGCGCGATGGTGAAGATCGATCCGAGCACGACGCGCGGCATGGCGTTGAGGGCCTTGATGTACGGACCCAGGACGTCCGACAGCATGCGGCTGCGTCCGAGGACGACGCCGAAGACGATGCCGAGGGCCACTCCGATCAGGAAGCCGAGCACCGTCTCCTCGAGCGTCACGACGATCTGCTCCCAGAGAGGGCCCTGCGCCGTGCCGTTCCGCGCCCACGTGACGAGCTGGGCCCATATGCCCGACGGCTTCCCGAAGAAGAAGGGATCGATGACGCACGTCGCCGTGTCCTTCCCCTCGCAGCGCAGCGACGTGAGCGCCTCCCAGGACGCGAGGATGAAGACGCCGAGGCCGATCCGCAGCGCGAAGACGAGGAGCCGTCGGCGGGCATGCGCCCTCGCGCGCACGGCGTCCTGGTCGCCGCTCGCGCGCTCGAGCCCGCCCACGCCGCTAAGAGGCGACGCTGTGCTTTGTGCGCTCATAGCTGACCAGCACCTCGTCCCGCAGGTCTTTCCAGATCTCCTCGTAGAGCTCGACGAACCGTGGCTCGAAGCGCACCTCGGCGATGCTCCGCGGCCGCGGGATGTCGACCCGGTATTCGCCCTTCACCGTCCCCGGGCCGGCGGTGATCACGACGACGCGGTCCGACAGCGCGATCGCCTCCTCGAGGTCGTGGGTGACGAACGCGACCGAGGCGCCGGTCGTCGACCAGAGGTCGAGGAGCTCGTTCTCCATGAGCAGACGCGTCTGCACGTCGAGCGCGCTGAAGGGCTCATCCATGAGGAGGACGCGCGGGCCGTTGATGAGCGTCTGCGCGAGCGCGACGCGCTTCCGCATGCCGCCCGACAGCTGGTGCGGGTAGTAGCGCTCGAAGCCCGCGAGGCCGACCCGCACGACCCACTCGCGGGCGCGCGACTCCGCGTCCGACCGCCCGACCCCGCGGAAGCGCGGGCCTACGGCGACGTTGTCGAGGACGTTCTTCCACGGGAAGATCGCGTCGCGCTGGAACATGTAGCCGGCGGACCGCTCCACGCCGTGGACCGGGTGGCCGAGGACGCGGACCTCGCCGCGGCTGGGCGGCTCGAGCCCCGAGATGAGCGCGAGCGTCGTCGACTTGCCGCAGCCCGTCGGCCCGACGATGGCGCAGAACTCGCCCGGCGCGACGGTGAGGTCGAGGTCGCGGAGGGCGGTGAAAGCGTGGCCCGCGGGGTTCACGAACCTCTTCGTGACGCCGCGCAGCTCTATGGCCGCGACCGATCCCGTCCCGTCACCCGCTCGCACGATCGTGCCACGCTGCCGCGACGCGGGCGCGGCGCATAGCCATTCGGTCGCACCGGTCGTTCTGGTCGTTCCGGCGCTTTTGGTCGTTGTGGTCCCGCACCGGCCGGACCGCGCGCGACACTATCCGCGCATGCGCTGGCCGCGAGCTCTCGCCTCGCAGCTCCTCCTGCTCCAGATCGCCATCGTCGCGACGACGGTGGCCCTCGGCACGCTCGTTTCGCTGTGGCTCGTCAGCCAGCAGGTCGACGCGGAGTACGAGCAGCGCTCGCTCGCGATCGCGCACGCGGTCGCGAGCACCCCCGACATCCTCGAGGCGTACGGCACGGCCGACCCGGCGAGGGTCATCCAGCCGATCGCCGAGGCCATCCGCAAGAGCTCGGGCGCGTCGTTCGTCGTCGTGACCGACGCGGGCGGCATCCGCTACTCGCATCCGAACCCCGCGGAGATCGGCAAGCGCGTCTCGACCGATCCGTCGGAAGCGCTTTCGGGGCGCGACTACGTCGGCATCCAGCAGGGCACTCTGGGGCTCTCCGTCCGCGGGAAGACCCCCGTCCGTGCCGCGGACGGGAGCGTGATCGGCGAGGTCTCGGTCGGCTTTCTCGTGCCGAAGGTCCAGGAGACGCTCTCGGGCTCGCTCCCGCTGCTCCTGGCGAACTTCCTCCTCGCCCTCGCCCTCGGGGTCGTGGGGTCCCTCCTCCTCGCGCGCCGCCTGAAGCGCCAGACCCTCGGCCTCGAGCCGAGCCAGATCGCCGCGCTCGTCGAGGAGCGCGAGGCGGTCCTCCACGGCATCCGCGAGGGCGTCGTCGCGACGGACCTGGCCGGGCGCATCACGCTCGTCAACGACGAGGCCCGGCGGCTGCTCTCGCTCGACGCGTCCTGCGTCGGCCAGCGCGTCGAGAGCGTGATCCCGGCCGGGGCCATGCGCGACGTCCTCACCGGGGCGCGCCCCGGGACGGACGAGGTCGTGCTCTCCAGCGAGCGCGTCCTCGTCGTCAACCGCATGCCGGCCGCCGTGCGCGGTGAGACGATCGGGGCGGTCGCGACGCTTCGCGACCGCACGGAGATCGAGGGCGCGCTCCAGCAGCTCCACACCGAGCGGACCCTCGCGCACGCCCTGCGGACGCAGGCGCACGAGTTCTACAACAAGCTCCACGCGGTGAGCGGCCTCATCGAGCTAGGCCGCACCGACGAGGCCGTCGGCCTCATCTCGAGCACCGCGCTCGTGCATCAGGAGCTCGTCGACACGGTGCGCGGCCGCATCGGCGATCCGACCCTCGCCGCGCTCCTCCTCGCGAAGGCGTCCGTCGCGTCCGAGCGCGGCGTGGACTTCCGCCTCGCCGGTGACGCGCGCCTCGCGGGCGAGGCCGTCGACCCGCGCGACCTCATCACGGTCGTCGGCAACCTCGTCGACAACGCGATCGACGCCGCCGCCGGGACGCCCGGCGCGTGGATCGAGGTCGGGCTCGCCGACGGCCCCGGCAGCGTCGAGATCCGCGTGCGCGACTCGGGGCCGGGCATCAGCCCCGCACACGCCTCCGACATCTGGGACGAGGGGTTCACGACGAAGCGCGGGGTCGCGCACCACGGCCTCGGGCTCGCGCTCGTGCGCCAGATCACGGAGCGCCGCGGCGGCTCCGTGCGCATGAACACCGAAGGAGCGACCGAGTTCGCCGTCGTCCTTCCCACGGGAGTGCTCGCCCGATGACGATCCGCACGCTCGTCGTCGACGACGACTTCCGCGTCGCGGACGTCCACCGCGGGTTCCTCGAGCGGCTGCCGGCGTTCGCCACGGTCGGCGTCGCGCACACCGCGGCGCAGGCGCTGGCCATGGCCGACGAGCTCCGTCCCGACCTCGTCCTCCTCGACATCTATCTCCCCGACCGCTCCGGCCTCGAGGTCCTGCGCGAGCTGCGCGCGCCGGGGAGGCCGCCGGTCGACGTCATCGCCATCACCGCGGCGAAGGACGTCGAGACGCTACGGGCCGCGCTCCGGTCGGGCATCGCCCACTACCTCGTCAAGCCCTTCCAGTTCAACGCCTTCCGCGAGAAGCTCGAGAGCTACGCCGCGGCGCACGCGCGCCTCGCGCGCCCCGGCGACGTCGACCAGAGCGAGGTCGACCGGATCGTCGGGCTCCTCCGGGCCGATACCGTGAGCGCGCTCCCCAAGGGGCTCTCGACCGCGACGCTCGAGCTGGTGGCGCGGACGGTCCAGGGCGCGCGCGGCGACCTCTCCGCGGTCGACCTCGCGCAGGCGACGGGGATCAGCCGCGTCACCGCGCGGCGCTATCTCGAGCACCTGGCGCGGTCCGGGCTCGTCACGATCTCGATGCGCTACGGGTCCGCGGGGCGGCCGGAGCACCGCTACCACTGGACGCGGACCGCGGCGAGCGCCGAGCCGGCGTGAGGCCGCCGGGAACCGGAAGCACGCGCCGACCGTCATAGCGGCAGAGCCATCGCTCTCGGAGGTCGGCATGCTCAGCACCTTCCAGAAGGCGGTCCTCGGCACCATCGCCGGCGCCGCCGTCCTCATCGCCCTCGTCATCTCGGCCAAGGGCTCGACGACGCCCGTGTCGCTCCTCACACAGGGTCCGTCCGCCCTGTCGACGCCGACCGGCACCGGCGGAGTCGCGCCTGGCCTCGTCACGACCGGCGACGGGACGGCGAAGGTGAAGCCCGACGCCGCGATCATCACCGTCGGCGCCGTCGCGCAGGCGGGCACCGCGGCAGACGCGCAGGCGCAGGTCGCGCAGCGCGTCGACGCCATCCTCAAGCGCGCGAAGGACCTCGGCATCGCCGACAAGGACACGCGCAACGCGGGCTACTCGATCCAGCCCCAGTACGCGTACGCCCAGGGGCAAGCGCCGCGGATCACCGGCTACCAGGCGACGCAGCAGGTCGCGCTCACCTACCGGAACGTCGACAACGCCGGCAAGGCGCTCGACGCGCTCGTGCAGGGCGACGTCGCGGCGAACACCGTCAGCATCGTCCTCACCCTCGACGACCCCAAGCAGGCGCAGGCCGACGCGAGGACCCAGGCGATCCAGGACGCGCGCGCGAAAGCCGACGCCATGGCGAAGACCGCGGGCATCACGCTCGGCAGGATCGTCGCCATCAGCGACCTCTCGGCGAGCGCGCCGTCGAAGTCGCTGTACGGCCCGATCGCCGCGCCGATGCCGGCGGGACGTGACGTGGCGAGCCAGGTCCCGACGGGTGACCTCGACGTCGAGGTGCGCGTCCAAGTGCAGTTCGAGATCCAGTAACGACCGTTCCTCGCAAGGCGTCAGCGGACGGCCGCGCCAGCGATGACGCGGCCGTCGCGCATCCGGACGATCCGGTCCGCGCGCACGGCCACGTCGTCATCGTGCGACGCGACGATCACCGTCAGCCCTTCGGCGCGCCGCAGCTCGGAGAGCAGGTCGAGGATCTCCGCAGCCGCGGCGTGATCGAGGTTCCCGGTCGGCTCGTCCGCGAGTAGGAGCCGTGGTCCGTTCGATCCGGACGTGGGGCGGTCGAGCCGACCGATGAGGTTGAGGAGCGTCGACTTCCCCGGTCCCGAGGGCCTAGCGCGCGCGCGTACAGGCTCCCGTTCGGCACGACCCATTCGACCAACTACGCGCGGTCCTATTCGCGGCAGAACGGGTCACGCGACGGGAACCTGCGGCGCTCGCGCGGAGCGAACGATGCCCGGGAGCGCGAAGAGCGCGGCCCCGGCTATGCAGTCGATCCAGAGCTTCAACTGGTCGGTATCCCGCGGGGACGGGTAGTAGCTCACCGGCAGCGGGATCCCGGCGAACGGCAGTTCGGCCATGTTCATGGCGATCGCGATGACCAGGAAGAGGACGGCGCCGAGGGTCATAAGAACGGGATGTCCCCCACGCCACATCGGCAGGCCGAACACGAGGGCGGTGATCACGACGTTGATCTCGAACGGTGCGAGCGAGAACGTTACTGGCTTGCAGCCGAGGCTTATGACGCCGCCGAATCCACACGAGCGGCCGACCAGGAGGGGCGCACCGTAACCCCCGTTGGGGCCAACGAATAGCGTCGTCAGCTCCGTCAGCACGCCCTCGACGAACAGGGCAGCGATCACCGCCACGACCGAGCGACGGAATATCACTCGAGGACGATCGAGCGATCGATCTCGCCGATCACCGGACGCTCGAGTCCACTACCGGCGTGCCGTCCGCCCGACGCACCGTGAACCGCAACGGTATCGTCCGTCCGGCCTGGAGCGTCCGACCATTCCAGAGGTCGCGAGCGGCTCACCCCATTGGTATCGGTAAGAGTACGCGACGAACGTCGTCCGCCGCGCCGCGACGTTGCCGGCGCGATCCTCCGCGAACACGTCCAGTGCGTGCTCGCACGGCGCGAGGCGTAGCGCGACGGCCGGAAGCAGACAGACGCAACGGAGATGATCAGCACCTGTCGTGGACCTGGCGTCGAGGTCGTAGAACGCCAGCGAGGCCGACACTCCTTCGCCCTCGAAGCTGCCCGCCTCCGAGTACAGGCCCTCGTAGGTGTTCATGTCGGGGTGATCTGGATCGGATGAAGTCGGTCGCGGTCACGTACCCGATCACCATTGTTCGTTGTGTGGGACGCGACGCTAGCGCCTGGGCGCTAGCGGTAGGTCTCAGGCGCGTGGCGCCACGCGCGCCACGCCTCCATGTCGTGGCTGGGGAAGCAGCGCTCGAGGTCGTCCTTGACGAGCGAGCGGATCAGGGCGAGCGACGC
>JAGWSB010000133.1 GCA_028876375.1 Chloroflexota bacterium
GTCGCGGCGAATGCGACGGCAGGGCGGCCGATAGCGACCACCAGCGCCGCGACGAGGAATGCCCGCAGGGCAGCAAGCAAGAGGGAGGCCCCTGTCCTTCTCACCGTCCGGTATAACGCGCCCTTCCCGGCTCTGATGTGCGGCCGTCTGTCGGCCCCGACGGGCTACCGCAGCGGCGGTAGTCGGTTATGGGGCGGTCTTGATCACGAGGACGTGCTCGAGGCGGCGGAGGTCCACCGCGGGAAGGACGATGGCCGTCTTGTAGGCGGAGTTCTGCGAGCGGTCGAGCGCGACGACCTTGCCGATGACCAGGCCCTTGGGGTAGAGCGAGCGGAGGTCCTTGCCGTCGGAGAGGCCGGCGGTGATGACCACGTCGCCGAGGGAGACCTGCTCCGTCTGGAGGATCCAGTCCATGACCAGCGTGTCGCCGTACTGCCCCCGGACGATGCCCGTCGCGCGCGAGCCCTGGACGATGGCCGACACCGCGGAGCCGGGGTCGGTGACGAGGAGGACCTTGCTGTACCCGGACCCGACCTGGCTGACGCGCCCCACCACGCCCTGGTCGGAGACGACGACGTCGCCGACGGCGATGCCGTCGCTCGAGCCCGCGCCGAGGACGATCGTCTGCATCGCGCCGGTCGGGTCGCGCGCGATGACCGGCGCGGGGATCGTCTGGTACGCGACCGTCCTCGCGACGGCGTCGAGCTTCACCGCCTGCTGCTCGGCGACGGCCTGCTCGCGCAGTCGGACGTTCTCGAGCGTGAGCTGGTCGACCTGGTCGTGCAGCCGCGCGTTGTCGGCGCGCAGCGTCTGGATCTCATTGATCGCCTCGGTGAAGCCGGAGAGCGAGCTCCCGGCCTGCGCGAGCGCGCGCTGCGCGGGCACGAGCGCCGTCGTCACCGCGCCCGAGGCGCCTTGCACGAGCTCCGTGTTCCGCGAGACGAGCAGGACGAGCGCGAGGATGAAGAGCACCGCGAACTGGCGCAGGGCCGTGTGGTCCTTGCGCGCCGATCGATCGCGGACCTGCCCGAGAGCGGCCACTCTGTCCTTCCGCCGCCCCTAACGGGGCAGCACCGCGTATGTGTCGGTCACCAGCGCGCGCTCGTAGCTCACGAGCTCCTCGAGGATCTTCCCGGTGCCGCGCGCCACGCAGGTGAGGGGGTCGTCGGCGACGTGCACCGCCATCTGCGTCGCCTCGGAGATGCGGGTGTCGAGGCCGCGCAGCAGCGCGCCGCCGCCGGCGAGGTAGATGCCCTGATCCATGATGTCGGCGACGAGCTCGGGCGGCGTCTCCTCGATGGTGTCCTTCACCGCGTCGACGATCTGCTGCACGCTCGGCTCGACCGCCTCGCGGATCTGCGCGCTCGTCACCTCGATCGACCGCGGGAGGCCCGTGAGCAGGTCGCGCCCGCGGAAGAACGTGGAGACCTCCTCGTCGAGCGGGTACGCCGATCCGATCGCGATCTTGATGTCCTCCGCGGTGCGCTCGCCCATGAGGAGGTTGAACTCGCGCCGCGCGTACGAAACGATGTCGACGTCCATCTCGTCGCCCGCGACGCGGATCGATCGCGAGACGACGATCCCGCCGAGCGACGTGACCGCGACCTCGGTCGTGCCGCCGCCGATGTCGACGATCATCGAGCCCGACGGCTCGTTCACCGGAAGGCCCGCGCCGATCGCCGCGGCCATCGGCTCCTCGACGAGACGAGCCCACCGCGCGCCGGCGCTCACCGCCGCGTCCTGCACCGCGCGCTTCTCGACCTCCGTCACTCCCGACGGGATGCCGATGACGACGCGCGGACGCGGGAAGAGCGCGAAGCGGTCGTGCACCTTCTGGATGAAGTAGCGGAGCATCTGCTCGGTGATGTCGAAGTCGCTGATGACGCCGTCCTTGAGCGGGCGCACCGCGACGATCGACGCCGGAGTGCGCCCGACCATCCGCTTCGCCTCGGCGCCGATCGCGACGATCGCGCCGGTGCGCTGATCCTTCGCCACGACCGAGGGCTCGCTGATGACGATGCCGCGTCCGCGCACGTGGACGAGCGTGTTCGCGGTGCCGAGGTCGATGCCGACGTCGCGAGAGAAGAGTCCGAGTACGCCGTCGATCACTGAGGGCTTCCCTTCCAGGTGCGGAGCGGTCCGTGCGAAGGATAGGGTCCCGGAACGGTACATGGGCGTCAGCGATGGCTCGATGTGCCGCTTGGAAGGCCCCACCGGAGCGGGGCCTTCGGGCGGATCGGGAGCGTCACGTGCGGCCAGGCCCGGCGGCGGAGCGGACGGGGTGTCGCGGCGGGCCGGGTCGTCGGGTGGGGCGTGGCGCTCGCGGGGCGCGGCGAGGAGGAGCGCGGCCGCCAGGTGCTCCTGCGGGGCCGGGCCGGCGTCGCGGCGTGCCGGACCAGCCGCGCCGGCTG
>JAGWSB010000006.1 GCA_028876375.1 Chloroflexota bacterium
AGTACTTCGTCGGCAAGGGGACGCAGGCGAAGGCGGTCGACCTCTCGACGGCGGTCGATCCCTCGTTCGCCTCCGACGCCGTCACGATCCTCGGCGGTCCGTACCAGTAAGCGTCAGTGCTGCTTCCACGGGAGCAGCACGCGCTCGAGGAACGTCATGACGACCGCGGTCCCGAACCCGATGACGGCGGTCACGAGCAGGTACACGAACATCCGGTCGACCTGGAAGACCTGCCAGCTCGTCCAGATCTGGTAGCCGACCCCACTGCGCGCGCCGACGAACTCCGCGGCGACGATGACGAGGAGAGCGACGCCCATCCCGAGGCGCAGGCCGGCGAGGATCAGCGGCGCCGCGCCCGGCAGCGCGACGTCGGTGAACATCATCCAGCGCGTGGCGTGGTAGTTCTTGCCGACGTCGAGGTAGATGCGGTCGATGTTGCGGACGCCGGCCTGCGTGTTGATGAGGACGAGATAGACGACGGCAACGGCGATGATCGCGTACTTCGACTCCTCACCCAGGCCGAAGATGAGGATGAAGAGCGGGAGGATGGCGATCTTCGGGATCGGGAACGTGCCGTCGACGAGCGGCTGGAGGATCGCGCGGACGGGGCTGAAGAGCCCCATCGCGAGCCCGACGACGATCCCGGGGACGGCGCCGAGGAGGAACCCCACCGCGAGACGGACGAGCGTGATCGAGAGGTTGTCCCACAGCTCGCCGGTCCGGATGAGGGTCACCGCGGCGGCGAAGATGTCGCTCGGCGCGGGGAAGAAGCGAGTGTCGATCGCGTTCGTCCGCGCGGCGAGCTCCCAGAGCGCGAGGAGGAGGACCGGCGACAGGACGGAGAGGAGCCGCTCCCCTCCCCAGCGCAGCCTCACGAGACGGCCTCCGCCGCCTGCGCGCCCATGACCTCCTCGCGGAGCGCGCCCCACACGCGGCCGAAGAGCTCGCCGTACTGCGCGCTCTCCTTCACCGCCTCGACGCGTCGCGGACGGCCGAAGACGGACGCGACGTCGACGACGTCCTTCACCCGTCCGGGCCGGGCGGTCATGACGAGGATGCGGTCGGCGAGCACGATCGCCTCGTCGATGCTGTGCGTCACGTAGAGGACGGTCTTGCGGCTCTCCTCCCAGATCCGAAGGAGCTCGGCCTGGAGGATGAGCTTCGTCTGCTCGTCGAGCGCGGCGAAGGGCTCGTCCATGAGGAGCATCTCCGGGTCGTTCGCGAACGCGCGGGTGATGGAGACGCGCTGCTTCATCCCGCCCGAGAGCTGATGCGGCAGGGCGTCCTCGAACCCACCGAGGTTCGCGCGCCGAATGAACGGCTCGACGATCGCGTAGCGGTCGCGCCCGGAGAAGCCGCGCGCCTTGAGGCCGAACGCGACGTTGTCGCGCACGGTCATCCAGGGGAAGATGCTCTGCTCCTGGAACACCATCGCGTTCACCGGACGCTCGCGGGCGTCCTTCCCCGCGGCGTCGCGCGCGACCTCGATCGTGCCGGCCGTCTTCTCCTCGAGGCCGGCGAGGATCCGCAGGAGCGTGGTCTTGCCGCAGCCGGATGGCCCGACGATGCACAGGAAGGCGCCAGCCTCCACGTCGACGTCGATCCCGTCGAGCGCCTCGATCGGCCGGCCCTTCACCGAGAAGCGCTTGCGCAGCCCGCGGATGCGGACCTTGACGGGCGCGGTCGAGGTCACCGCAGACCGAGGAGGCGCCGCGCGTTCGCCTCGAACAGCGCCGCCCGCGTCGCGTCGTCGAGCGCGGCCTCCCTCACGGCCTCGATGGTCTCACGCACGAACATCGCGCCGCCCTCGGCCCCCCACGGCATGTCCGTTCCGAAGAGGATGTGGTCCGTTCCGAAGTAGGCGAGCGCGCAGTCGAGCGGGTGGTGCATCCCCGAGAAGACCGTGTCGCCGTAGAAGCGCTTGTACGCGGCGTGCACCGCGTCGCGGTCCCACTTCGGGTCGACCCCGATCTCGCGCCGCGTCTCCGGCGTCTCGTGCTGGAGATGCAGGCGCCCCGCGACGTGGGGGATGAATCCGCCGGCATGGTGCGTGAGGACGCGCAGCGACGGGTAGCGCTCCATGATCCCGGAGTAGATGAAGCGCGACATGAAGAGCGCCGTCTCGTAGGGCCACCCCAGCTTGATGAAGAGGCCGTACTTCGAGTCGGGCTCGCCGGCGTAGTCGGGCACGCTCTGCGGTCGCGTCGGGTGCACCCAGAGCGTCTTCCCCGACCGCTCGAGGAGCGCGTACAGCGGCTCGAAGCGCGGATCGTCCATCGGCCGTCCGTTCACCGTCGTGTAGATCTGGACGCCGAGCGCTCCCAGCTCGGCCATCGCGCGCTCCGCTTCGCGCAGCGAGGCGTCGACGTCCTCGAGGTAGAGGGCGGCCGCGAAACCGAGGAATCGGTCCGGATACCGTCGGACGAGATCGGCCAAGCCGTCGTTCGCGAGGCGCGCGAGGTCCATGCCGCCGCGGCGATCGGCGAACTCCTCGATCGCGGGAGACGACAGCGTGAGCACCTGCACGTATCCGGGATGCGCGTCCATGATCCGGAAGCGCGCGTCGAGGTCCCACAGCGCGGGGCGCGCCTGTACGTTCGCGCGCGCGACGTAGCGCGCGTTCACCGTCATCAGCCGCTCCCAGAACGCCGGCGGAAAGATGTGCGGGAACGCGTCGATCATCCGCGTGCTCATCGTCGCGACCCTCCTCGTCACCCCACGTGGGCCGTCTGCTACCCTACCGCAGTAGTGAATACTGCTGCTGCGAGCGTGGGGAGGGTGTCACGATGAGCGCGAGCACCACGACGCGTCGCCGTTTCCTGAGGATCATGGGCGTCAGCGCCGCCGCGGGCATCGCCGCCGCGTGCGCGCCCGCCGCCGCACCGAGCGCCGCGCCCTCGACCACGGCGAGCGCCGCCGCGAGCGCGAAGGCGTCGCCGACTGCGCGCCCGGTGAGCATCGTCAAGATCACCGACATCCAGATCACGTCGGCCGCCGGCAGCTACATCGCGGCGGACCGCGGCTATTTCAAGGACGAAGGCATCGATCCCCAGTTCCTGCCGATGGGCGCGGGCGATCAGATCACCGCGCTCGTCTCGGGAACGGCCGACGTCGCGGGGAGCGTCATCACCGCGCAGCTGTACAACGCCCTCGGGCGGGGCCTCTCGCTGAAGATGGTCGGCGACCACGGCTCGAACCTGAAGAACGCGTCCGCCGGAGGCGTCGTCGTCCGCAAGGACCTCGCCGACAGCGGCCAGTGGAAGGGTCCGGCCGACCTCAAGGGCAAGAAGGTCGCCCTCGCGCTCGTCGACGCGGTCTCCGAGATCGACATGTACAAGTACCTGCAGCAGGCGCACCTCACCTGGAAGGACGTCGACCAGGTCGTCCTCGGCTTCCCCGAGCAGCTCGCGGCCTTCGCGAACAAGTCGCTCGACTACGCGTACGGGCAGGAGCCGTTCACCACGAACGGCGTCGCGAAGAAGATCTGCGTCCGCGGTCCCATCGGCTACGACCTCTATCCCGGCCAGCAGATCGCGGCGCTGACGTTCGGCCAGAAGCTGTACGCCGACAAGCAGCTGACGCTGGCGTACCTCCGCGCCTACGTGCGCGGGGCGCGCGACTACGTGAAGGCGCTCATCGACAAGGACAAGGCCACCTTCGACATCGTCGTGCCGATCCTCGTCAAGCACACGAGCATGAAGGACCCGACGCTCTACTCGACGACGATCCCGTCGGGCCTGAAGCCCGACCCGCTGGTGAACGAGAAGTCGGTCACCGACGACCTGCAGTACTTCATCGACAAGGGCAGCGTGAAGCAGAAGTACGACATCGCGCCCTTCATCGACAACGGCCCGGTCAAGCAGGTCATCCAGGCGCTCGGGCCGTACACGAAGTAGGAGGACGGGGGATGCCGCGCGCGGAGTGGCACGACGGACGCTTCGACCGCCTCTGGGTCGCATCGCTCACGCCGTACAAGGCGGGGAGCTTCGACGTCGACGAGGACGCGCTTCGCCGCCTGCTGCGCTACTTCCTCGCGCCGAAGAACGTCGCCGCCGGGATGGCGGTCATCGTCAACCCCGAGGCCGGGGAGCTCTTCTACCTCACGCGGCAGGAGAAGCGGCGCAACGTCGAGATCGCCCTCGAGGAGTCGCGCGGCAAGGCGCCGCTCTTCGCCGGCGTCATCGATCTCCGCACCGAGGACGTCGTGCGCGACGCCAAGGAGATGGCGGAGATGGGCGTCGACGGCCTCTTCGTCATGCCGCCGCTCGGCGCCATCGACATCACGACGTCGTGGAACGCCCAGGCCTATCCCGAGGTGTGGATCGACCAGGTGAAGGCGATCGCCGAAGAGGTCGACCTCCCGATGATCGCGCACCCCGTCGCGACCCCGAACATCGCCTACGGCAACGGCTTCCCCCTCGAGGCGACGCTGCGCATGTGCAGCGAGGTCCCGAACATGGTCGGCTGGAAGATGACCTACAACTGGGACGGGGCGCGCCGGATCGCGCGCGGCCTGCGCTCGCTCGAGGCGCACGTCGGGATCCTCGGCGCGCCGGCCGTGTACTTCCACGAGCTGGCGGCGACGGGGATCTTCGACGGCACCGTGAGCGGCTCGTACAACTACTCGCTCGAGCCGATGCTCGAGCACATCCTGGCCTGGCGCCGCAACGACCTCGCGGAGGCGCGCCGCATCTGGGCGAACGGCCTCGCCGAGATGCAGGAGTGGGTGTACTCGGACTACTCGCGGCTGCACGTGCGCTACAAGCTGTGCGCGTGGCTGCGCGGCCTCGTCGCCCATCCGTACATGCGGCCGCCGATGCCACGGCCGCGCGCCGACGAGGCGAGCATCGCGCGGCGGCTCCTCCTCGGCGCGGGCCTCGACGTCGTCGGCGACGACGTCTTCCGCGCTGGCATCGCGGATATCGAGAGCGGGAGGCGCTTCACCGTCCTCCGCGAGGCGCCGCCGCGCGCCGCGGCGGCGCGGTAGCGGCATGACGAGCGAGCACGACCGCATCGCCGACCGCCTCGTCGAGCTCGGCTTCTCGCAGTACGAGGCGCGGACGTACGTCGGCCTGCTTCGGACGCGCGCCGCGACGGGCTACACGGTCGCGAACGTGACCGGCGTGCCGCAGCCGAAGGTGTACGAGACGCTGCGGCGGCTCGTGGAGCGTGGCGCCGCCGTCCGCACCGCGGAGCGCCCGGCCCGCTACGAGGCCGTCGCGCCCGCGACGCTCCTCGCGGACCTGGAGGACGGTTTCCGCCGCCGCGTCGAGGAGGCTCGACGCGGGCTCGCGAAGCTCCCCGGATCGTTCGCCGTGGAGCGGCCGCTCGCTGCCTATGGCGTGTCGAGCTTCCCGCTCGCCGCCGAGCGCGCGACGGAGGCGATCCGGTCGGCGAAGCGCCGCGTGTACCTCTCCGGCCGCGCCGAAGAGCTCGCGCCGCTCGCCTCGTCGGTGGCGGCCGCCTCGGCGCGCGGGGTCGAGTTCGTCATCGTGCACTTCGGCCGACTGCCGTTCCCCGCCCCGCACGGACAGGTGCTGCGCCACGCGAGCACCGACAGCGCGGTGCACAGCTCGCGGCGCGCGCGACACCTCGGCGTCGTCGTCGACTCGCAGTGGTCGCTGTGGATCCTCGCCCGCGACGGCAAGAGCTGGGAGGGGATCTGCGGGACGGTGCCGCTCATCGCGAGCCTCATCAAGACGTACGTCCGGCACGACCTGTTCGTCCAGCGCATCTACGCCGACGCGCCCGCGGAGCTCGAGGCACGCTACGGTCCCGGGCTCATGCGGCTCGCCGAGATCCCCGACGACGGCGAGGTGGAGGCGACGGGGACGAAGGACGCGTAGGGGAGAGGGCATGCGCAAGATCGACCTGCACTGCTACCCGGGAACACAGGAGTGGGTGGACTCCTACGGTCCGTTCGCGGACGCGCTCGCGGCGTACTGGCACCACCCGTGGGTCGGGAAGCCCGAGGACGAGGTCATTCGCGAGTTCGGGTCGGCTGGCGTCGAGGTCGTCCTCGTCGCCTTCGACATCGAGTCGGTGCACGGCGCCCCGCCGCTCTCGAACGACCACGTCGCCGCGATGCGCGACCGGCATCCCGGGACGATCCTGCAGGCGTGGGCCGCGGTCGACCCGTGGAAGGGCGCGGCGGCGCTGCGCGACGCGGAGCACGCGATCAAGGATCTCGGCATGTTCGGCTTCCACTTTCACCCCATCGTCGGCCGCTACGCCGTCGACGATCCGAAGCTGCGCCCGCTGTTCGACCTCATCGCGTCCCTGAGGGTGCCGGTCATGATCGACGTCGGCACCACGGGCATGGGCGCGGGCGTGCGCGGCGGCCTCGGCTCGCGCATCGAGCACGCGCACCCGATGGCGCTCGACAACCTCGCCGCGGCGATCCCCGATCTCACGATCGTCGCCGCACACCCCGGCTGGCCGTGGGTCGACGAGATGACCGCCGTCGCGCTCCACAAGGCGAACGTCTTCTGGGAGCTCTCGGGGTGGGCGCCCAAGTACTTCCCCGACCAGCTCAAGAAGGACATCCGCGGGAGGCTGCAGGACAAGGTCATGTTCGGCAGCGACTACCCGAGCATCCCCTACCCGCGGATCTTCGACGAGTGGGAGGGGCTCGGGTACACGCCCGAGGTGATGGAGAAGGTCTTCCACGGCAACGCCGAGCGCGCGCTCGGGATCGCCGTCCGGACGCCGGCCGGAGCGGCGGCGAGGTGAGCTCGGAGCGGAAAGCCGCGCTCGTCACCGGATCGACCCGCGGCATGGGCCGTGCGGCGGTCCTCGAGCTCGCGCGCCACGGGTACGACGTCGCGGTGAACTACGCCAAGAGCCGCGAGCAGGCCGAGAAGGTCGTCGCCGAGGCGACGGCCCTGGGCGCGCGGTCCGTCGCCCTCGCGGCGGACGTCGCCGACGAGGCGGCCGTCATCCGGATGGCCGGCGCGGTGAAGGACGCCTTCGGGCGTCTCGACGCGCTCGTGAACAACGCGGGCGTGACGATCGCGACGCCGCCCTCGGACCTCGAGGGCCTCCGGATGTCCGACTGGGACCGCGTCTTCGCGGTCAACGTCCGCGGGACGTTCCAGGTGACGCGCGCGTGCGTGCCCCTCCTGCGCGAAGCGCCGGCCCCGGCGATCGTGAACCTCGCGAGCATCGTGGGGCTGCGGCCGGGCCCACAGCCCTTCCCGTACGCCGCGAGCAAGGCCGCGATCGTGAACCTGACGCGCACGCTCGCGGGCGCGCTCGGACCGAAGATCCGCGTGAACGCCGTCGCCCCCGGCTGGGTCGTGGGCGAGTGGATGGAGCAGCAGCTCGGCGACAGCTACGACCGGCTCATGGAGCGGCGGGCGAAGATGACGCCCCTTCGCCGCTGCGTCACTCCCGAGGAGGTCGCCGTCACGATCGTCGACCTCATCGAGCACAACCCCTTCGTCAACGGAGAGATCGTCGTCATCGATGGCGGCTACTCCGCGACGACCTAGCGCGCCGGGGATGTCCGTGAAGCCGAGCGCGCCGTCCCTCGCGGGCGTCACGCCCTTCCCCCTCGAGTACGCCGCACGCTACCGCGCCCGAGGCTACTGGGAGGATCGGCCCCTCATCGCGCACTTCGAGGAGGTCTTCCGCCGGCACGCCGACCGCACCGCGGTCATCGACGGCGACCTCCACCTCACGTTCCGCGAGCTCGGCGAGCGCGCGCGGCGCGTCGGCCGGAACCTGCTCGACCTCGGGATCGGACCGCTCGACCGCATCCTCCTCCAGCTCCCGAACGGCATGGGCTTCGTCGACCTCTACTTCGGGCTGCAGACGATCGGCGCGATCCCCATCACCGCGCTCCCGTCGCACCGCTACCGCGAGGCGAGCCAGTTCGTGCGCCTCGCCGAGGCCGTCGCCACGGCGACGCCCCGCGCGGCGAAGGACTTCTCCTTCACCGAGATGGTCGCGCGCCTCCGCCGCGAGGTGCCTTCGCTGCGCCTCGCGTTCGTGGACGCCGACGCCGCGCCCGAAGGCTTCGTCCGGCTCGCGGACCTGGTCAGGCGCGAGCCGCGGCACACCGACGCGGACCTCGCGCGGATCCGGGAAGGGATCAACGCGTGCGATCCGTGCGTTCTGCAGCTGTCGGGCGGCACGACGGGCGTACCCAAGCTCATCCCACGCACCCACAACGACTATCCCTTCAACTCGAAGCTCGCGGTCTCGGTGTGCGACGTCCACGAAGGCGACGTCCTGCTGGCGCCCATCCCGATCGCGCACAACCTTCCGCTGGCCTGTCCCGGGCTGCAGGGCTTCCTCTTCCAGGGCGCCGCGACCGTCCTCACCGGCGCGACGCGCGCCTCCGACGTGCTCCCGCTCATCGAGCGTCACCGCGTGACGCATCTCGAGGCCGTGCCCGCGCTCCTCATCTCCTGGCTGAACGACCCGCTCATCAGGGAGGTCGACCTCTCGTCGGTCCGCGTCATCCAGAGCGCGGCCCAGCGGACGCAGCCGGAGCTGAAGCTACGCGTCGAGCGCGCCTTCGCGAACGCGACGCTGCAGGAGAACTTCGGCATGACGGAGGGGCTGCTCATGTTCGTGCGCCTCGACGACCCGCCGGAGGTGCGCCTAGAGACCGTCGGCCGCCCCATCTGCCCCGACGACGAGGTCCGCCTCGTCGACGACGACGGCATCGACGTGGCGGACGGCGAGACGGGAGAGCTCCTCGCGCGCGGCCCGTACACGCTGCGCGGCTACTTCCGCGCTCCGGAGCACAACGAGCGCGCGTTCACCCCCGACGGCTTCTACCGCAGCGGCGACCTCATGCGCCGCCACCCCTCCGGGAGCTACGTCGTGGAGGGCCGCAAGAAGGACGTCATCAACCGCGGCGGCGAGAAGATCAGCGCGGAAGAGGTCGAGAACCTCATCCTCGCGCACCCGGCGGTGCGCAACGTCGCGTGCGTGGCGATGCCGGACCCCGTCCTGGGCGAGCGGATGTGCGCGTGCGTCGTCCTGCATCCCGGCGCATCGCTCACACTGGAGGAGCTCGTGCGGTACCTGCGCGCCGAGGAGATCCAGGTGCAGAAGCTCCCGGAGCGGCTCGAGATCGTGGGGTCGTTCCCGCTCTCGCCGATCGGGAAGGTGTCGAAGAAGGACCTCGCGGCCATGGTGGCGAAGAAGGTGGAGGCATCGTCGTGACCCAAGACGCATTCATCTGTGACTACGTGCGCACCCCATTCGGGCGGTACGGCGGGATCCTCGCGCGGCAGCGCCCCGACGTCCTCGCGGCCCACGTCCTCCGGACGATCGTCGACCGCGCGAAGCTCGACCCGAAGACGATCGACGACGTGATCGTGGGCTGTACCAACCAGGCGGGCGAGGACAACCGCAACGTCGCGCGCATGGCGGTGCTCCTCGCCGACCTCCCCGTCGACGTGCCGGGCCAGACGGTGAACCGCCTGTGCGGATCGAGCCTGCAGGCCCTCGACTCCGCCGCGATGGCCATCTGGAGCGGCCAGGGGGACCTCTTCGTCGCGGGCGGCGTCGAGAGCATGACCCGCGCGCCGCTCGTCATGGGCAAGCCGGACAGCGCCTATCCGCGCGGCGGACCCGAGGTCTTCGATTCGACGATCGGCTGGCGCTTCACGCACCCGAAGATGCTCGCGGACAAGCACACCGCGTCGATGGGCGAGACGGCGGAGAACGTCGCCGAGCGCCGGCACATCGCGCGCGAGGACCAGGACGAGCTCGCCTACTGCACGCAGCAGAAGACGAAGCGCGCGATGGAGAACGGCCGGCTGGCGCAGGAGATCGTCGCGACGCCGGTGCCGCAGCCGAAGGGTCCCGACGTCCTCGTGAGCGTCGACGAGCACCCGCGCCCGGAGACGACTCGCGAGCAGCTGGCGAAGCTCAAGCCCGCGTTCCGCCAGGGCGGCACCGTGACGGCCGGCAACGCCTCGGGCATCAACGACGGCGCGTCCGCGCTCCTGGTCGCTTCCGGCGAGCGCGCGAAGGCGCTGGGCCTGACGCCCATCGCCCGCGTGGTGAGCACGGCGGTGGCCGGCGTCCGCCCCGACGAGATGGGCCTCGGTCCCATCCCCGCGTCGCGCAAGGCGCTCGCGCGCGCCGGCCTCTCCGTCGACCTGATGGAGGTCGTCGAGCTCAACGAGGCGTTCGCCGCGCAGGCCATCGCCTGTCTCAACGAGCTGGGGATCGACTGGCGCGACGACGACCGCGTGAACCCCAGCGGCGGCGCGATCGCCCTCGGGCACCCGCTCGGCGCGTCGGGCGCGCGGCTCGCCGGCACGGCGGCGCTGCAGCTGCGGAACACGGGAAAGCGCTACGCGCTCGTGTCGATGTGCATCGGCGTCGGCCAGGGCATCGCGACGATCCTCGAGAGGGCCTAGAAGGGCCCGGCGAGCTCCGGCGGCGCGAAGAGCGACGCCGGATCCTGCCACCACTGCTCGGTGGCGGCCGCCTTCGCCTGCGCGAAGAGCGCGGCGAGCGTGTCCGGCGGCTGTCCGTCGGCGGCGACGGCGATGACGATCGCTCCGCGCTTCAGCGCGCCGGCGAAGCGGCGCCGCAGGTCCGCGGGCACGTTGCCGCCGGGGCGAAGGCGGCTGAGGAGCCCGTCGTTCCGATACGGCGTCCACGCTTCTTTCCCGGCGACGCGCTCCGCCAGGCCGCGGTCGCGCGCGACGATGGAGATGTCCTGCCACCGGACGCCCGACGAGCGCAGCAGCTCGAGCGCCTCACGCGCCGCGGCCTGGTGAGGGAACGATGCCGCGACGACGACGCCGCCGGCCTCTTCCGAGAGATACGAGCTGACCGCCACCGCCTGATCGTATCGGGCTACGCGCGCCACACAAGGATGGGGATCTTCATCTCGTCCGGCGTCATGCCGCCGTGCGCGCCGCGGTGATGCACCGCCTGTCCTTCGACACGCTGGATCGTCGCGGCGTACGCGCCGCTGAGCATCGCGCACAGGTCGCCCACCCTCCGCCGCGCCGCGGACGCGTCGCCGCGGCCGAACAGGCCGGCCGCGATGGCCTCCTCGCGCTCCAAGAAGGTGAAGAGCCCGGGCCAGCGGCGCTCGAGGTACGCACGCACGTCGTCCGCGCGCTCGGTGTGGAAGAACGCGAGGCGCGGCTCGCCGGCCACCGGGTGCCGCAGGAGCGCGCGCAGCTCGGCGTCGCCGTCGAGGTCGACGAGGAGCGCGGGATCGACCTCGGCGTGGCCGTGATCGGCGGTGAGGATGACCAGCGTGTCGCCGGCCGGCCGTGTCGCGAGAGCGCGCTCGAGGGTGCGATCGACGAGCGCCGCCTCCATCGCGTGCTCGGCGCTGCGCGGCCCGTAGAGGTGGCCGGTCGTGTCGACCCCGGCCCAGTACGCGTACACGTACGCCAGGGCGCTCCCCCACGGGCGCTGGTCGAGGAGCTGCCGCAGACGGACGCCCATCGTGCTCGGGAGGACGTAACCGACGTACTCCGCCTCGGCGGCGTGCATCCGCGTCATGGCCTCGTTGCGGAAGATCTCGGGCTCGATGACGTACGAGCGCGCGCCACGCTCTCGCAATCGGGCGTGGATCGAGGGCACGAGCCGATAGCGGACGGGATCGATGCGGCCATCGTCGAAGTACGACCCGCGGCGGTGCACCGCCGGGCCCCACCGCAGCATCTGCGTCACCTGGCCGAACTCCTCGACCCAGCAGAAGTACGCGAGGTTCCCGTGCTCCTGCGGGGTGCGCCCGGTGTTGAGCGTCGTGATCGCCGCGGCGGTCGTGCTGGGGAAGATCGACGTCGCCTCGATCAGCTGCGCGCCGTCGCGCGCCCTCGCGCGCGCGACGAGCGACGCGAGGAACGGCATGTCGCCGCGCGCGGTGAGCCGCTCGAGCTGCGCGACGCCGAGGCCGTCGACGAGGATGACGACGACCTGCCGCGCGCCGTCGGCGAGCGTCGGGTCGAGGTCGCGCAGCGGCGGGATGTCTCGCTCCTCGCGCGCGCCGAGCGCGGCGAGCACGGTGCCCGGGACGTTCGCCAGCCCCGCGCCGTCGTAGCTCGGCGGGAGCCAGCCCAGAGCGGCGAGCTGATCGCGCAGACCTTCGGCCATCCGCGCAATGGTGCACGCGCGGGCGCTGGGCCGCCTCAGGGTCCGCGCAGTGCTACGCGCCGGAGAAGCGCTCCCTTATCCGCGCGAGCTCGCGCTGCAGCTCGCTCGGCTCGTGCAGCGGCGCCGAGCACACCGTCCCGACGCACACGTACGCGGCGGTCCGCTCCGGCGCGTAGCCGAGCGCGTCGAGACGCGCGCGATCGCGCGCGGGATCGAGGCGGCGCAGCGAGAGGGCCGGATCGTCCGCGCGACGGGCGACGGACCAGAGAGGAGCGGCGCCGTCGTCCTCGGGCCCCACGACGGACACGACCGCCGGCTCGGCGAGCGCGCGCGCGACGGCGACCGCATACGAGCTCGCCTGCTGGCCCCACCGCCGGTAGCTCGGGACGAAGATCTCGAGCGCGCGCGCCGCGCTGTCGCGCCACGAGGCGTCGTCGGTGATCGCCGCGAGGCGAAGGAGCGCCTCCGCGGCGCTGGCGTTCTCCTCGATCGGCTTCTCGCGCGTCGTGACCCGACCGACCTCGTCGCGCTCGGGCGCGTCGTAGAAGCCGCCGCCGGCTGCGTCCTCGAGCCTCTCCCGCATGCGCCGCGCGTAAAGGAGCGCGCCGTCGAGGGCGCTCGGCCAGCGCCCGGTCTCGTAGAGATCGAGCATCGCCGTGACGAGCGTCGCCGCGTCGGCGAGCAGCCCCGGCAAGCGCGGGCCGTCGCCGGCGTCGAAATGGTGGAGGTCGCCGCCGCTCACGAGCCTGTTCGCGACGGTGACGACGACGTCGTGCGCGCGGTCCTCGAGCGACGCGTCGCCGAGGGCGCGCGCCGCCGCGAGGTACGCGGACGCGGCGAGGCAGTTCCAGCTCGCGTACACGGTCCGGTCGACGTACGGCGCTCCGTGCCCCACGCGTGCCCGTGAGCCCAGTGAGTAGTAGTGCTCGTCCGCGTCCTGCGATCCGGCGAACGCCGCTCTCTCGGGACCTTCGGGAAGCCACAGCGTCGCGTCCATCCAACGCATGACGTCGCGCGCGACGGCGTCGTAGCCCGCGTCCGGGAAGGCGACGTGCGCCTCGCTGTAGATCCGCAGCAGCTCGGCGTTGTCCTCGAGCATCTTCTCGTAGTGCGGCACCTGCCACTGCCGCGTCGTCGCGTAGCGGAAGAAGCCGCCCTCGATGCGATCGTACATCCCGCCGCCGGCCATCGCGCCGAGCGTCTTCCGCAGCATCGCGGCGGCGTCGGCGCTCCCACGGCGGCGGTGCTCGTCGAGGAGGAAGCGCAAGACGCTCGGCTGCGGGAACTTCGGCTCTCTCCCGAATCCGCCGTACTCGGCGTCGTACTGCCCGCGCACGAGCGCGCCGACGCGCTCGACGATGTCGGGCGTGAGCGCGCCGCGCCGCTCCTCGGCGCGCGCGACGGCCTCCTTGTCGCGCGCCTCGGCGATCCGCGCGGCGAGCTCGTCGCGCCGGTCGCGCCACAGGTCGGCGACTTGCGCGAGGTACTGGCGCATCTGCTCCGGCGGGATGTACGTGCCGCCGTGCAGGATCTCGCCCTGGGGAGCGAGGAACGCCGTCGTCGGCCAGCCGCCCAGGTTGTAGCGGCGGTTCACGTCGGGGCGGCGGTCGTTGTCGACGCGGATGGCCACGTAGCGCTCGTTGATCAGCCGGATGACCTCGTCGTCGCTGTAGGAGGTCTCGTCCATGACGTGGCACCAGTGGCACCACACCGCGCTGATGCCAAGGAGGATCGGCTTGTCGGCCTCTTTCGCTTCGCGAAAGGCCTCGGGGGACCACTCGCGCCAATGGACGTCACCCGCTCGGTTCGGCCGGGGGGAGAAGTGAAAGGCCGCCATGCCCCAAGTCTCGCAGCACCGCATCGGAGCTCCGACCCATGGAGACCGGGCTGTACGATGGTCTTCCGGAACATCCAGGAGGTGGCATTTTGGCGATCGAGCAGAACGAGCCGACGACCGAGCAGCCGCTCGTCGCGATGACGTCGCGGGCCAGCGACAAGCTCAAGGAGATCATCGAGAAGCAGGGCCGCAGCGACCTCGCTCTGCGCGTCTACGTCACGCCCGGCGGGTGCTCCGGCTTTTCCTATGGGATGACGTTCGCGGAAGGCACCGAGGAGGGCGACGCCGTCGTCGACCAGGACGGCGTGCGCATCGTCGTCGATCCGATGAGCGCCATGTACCTCAAGGGATCCGAGATCGACTTCGTCGACGCGCTCATGGGCGGCGGGTTCGCGCTACGCAATCCGAACGCCGTCTCGAGCTGCGGCTGCGGCCAGTCCTTCAAGACGGCCGACCAGCAGGGCACCGCGAAGGCCTGCAACCACTAACGGCCCGCTAGGGCCGCGCTCGTCTCGAACGTGACAGGAGGGCCGCGGGAGCGGCCCTCCTGTTCTTGTCGGGGGCCCCGCCCTTGCGCGCCGTCGTCGCCTCCGGCCGCGGCGGCGCGACCTCGACGCCGCGGGGCGAGGGCGGCGCGGTCTCGACGCCGCTCGAGGCGGCGCGGCACGCCGCCGGAACGAGCGAGCGCACGAACTCGACGTCCTCGTCCGAGACCACGTGGAGCCAGCCGCTCTCGGCATCGAACGTCGGCCGCGCCTCGAAGCGCTGACGATCCTTCTCGGAAAGCCAAAGACGCGCGCGCACGACGTTCGCGCGCACGTCGATCTGCCCGACGGCGCGCTCGGCCAAGAGGAAGGCCTGCCCGGTGACCGTCTTGCGCTCGCGCATGTCCTTGCCGCCGGCGAGGAAGGCCTCGCGCAGCGCGTTGGCGAGCGCCGCGACGTCGGCACGGTCCACCGTCGCAGTCTATGCACGGCCACTCGCGACACGCCCGCGGGGTGCGCGGGCTTGCGCCATGCCGTATCATCCCTCGTACAGCGTATGGCCAGCAGTACGTTCCGCAGCAGCACGTTCCGCGTCGTGCCCGCGGTCGACAAGGCCGCCCGCCTCTTAGCGGAGCTTTCGACGCCCGAGCCCCTCGGCGTCTCGGAGCTCGCGCGCCGCATCGGCGCGTCGAAGGGCACCGTCCGCGACATCCTCATGACCCTCACCATGCACGGCCTCATCGAGCGCGACGAGGACGCCCGGTTCCGCATCCCGTCGCGCGACCTCGTGTCCCTCGCGGGCCCGCGCCTGACGGCGCTGATGAACGAGACGGGGCAGACCGTCATCCTCGGCGTCGTGCGCGACGGACGGCTCGAGATCGCGGCGCGCTCCGAGCCCGCCTCCGACCTGCACGTCACCGCGCCGCTGGGTCGCCGCCTGCCGCTCGACGCGGGCGCCCACGCGAAGGTGCTCTCCGGCGCCGAGCCGATCGGCTACGACGACGAGGAGTACCTCCCCGGGGTGCGCGCGACGGCGGCGCCGATCGTCGACGCGCGCGGCCACTACGTCGCCGCGCTGCTCGTCGTCGGCCTGAAGGACAGCCTCGACCTGCGCACGCTGCGCCGCATCGGCGAGCGCTGCGCGCAAGTCGCGAGCGAGCTCTCGCGGAGCATCCAAGGTCCGGACGGGCAGCGAGCCCGATCCGGCTCTGCCGGTCGGGCGAGCGTACCGACTATGCACGCGGCGCAGCCGCGAGCCTGAGAGGGGAGACCGCATGGCCAAGGCACTCCTGACACTGCGCGTGAACGGCGAGCGGCAGACCGTCGCCGCCGAGCCGCATCACACGCTCCTCGAGGTCCTGCGCGAGGATCTCGGCCTCACCGGGACGAAGCACGGCTGCGAGCTCGGCGAGTGCGGCGCGTGCACCGTCCTCGTCGACGGCGTGCCCGTCCTCTCGTGCCTGACGCTGCCGAGCGAGATCGGCGACGCGGAGGTGACGACGGTCGAGGGCCTGGCCAAGGGACCGGAGCTGCACCCGCTGCAGACGGCGTTCGCCGAGGAGGCCGCGGCGCAGTGCGGCTACTGCACTCCGGGGATGCTCCTGAGCGCGAAGTCGCTCCTCGACCACACGACGGCGCCCACGCGCGAGGAGATGGCCGAGGCCATCGCCGGCAATCTCTGCCGCTGCACCGGGTACACCGCCATCTACGAGGCGATCGACAAAGCGGCCGAGCGGATCCGCGAGAAGCAGCCGGCCGGAGCGCGCTCGTGAGCGAGTTCAGCGTCGTCGGCAAGCGCCTCCCCAAGGTCAACGTCTGGGCCCACCTCACCGGCACCGCGCGATACGCGGACGACATCCAGCTCCCGCGGATGCTCTACGGCCGCCTGCTGCGTTCGCCGCACGCGCACGCCCGCATCAAGCGCATCGACACCTCGCGCGCGCTGGCGCGCGAGGGCGTCGTCGCCGTCTGCACCGGCGCGGACATGCCGGAGCGGATGGGGATCATGCCCTCCACTCAGGACGAGTACGCGCTGGCGCTGGACAAGGTCCGCTACGTCGGCGACCCGGTCGCGGCGGTCGCCGCGGTCGACGAGGACACCGCGTACGACGCGCTCTCGCTCATCGACGTCGAGTACGAGCCGCTCGAGCCGATCCTCACCGTCGAGGAGGCGCTCACGCGCGAGGACGTGAAGATCCACGAGGACTCGGGCCGTCCGGCGAACGTGTTCAAGGACGTGCACCTCGAGTTCGGCGACGTCGAGGGCGGGTTCCAGCGCGCCCACCGGGTCTACGACAACTGGTACTTCTTCGAGGGGACGACGCACGCGCCGCTGGAGGCGCACTCCGCGGTCGCCTCGTACGACGGCGACGGCAAGCTGACGCTCTGGACGAGCACGCAGGTCCCCCACTACCTCCACCGCGAGCTCGAGAAGGTCCTCGGCGTACCGCGCTCGAAGATCCGCGTGGTCGCCACGCCCAACGGCGGCGGCTTCGGCGGCAAGAGCGACCCGTTCGCGCACGAATTCGCCGCGTGCCTCCTGTCGATGCGGACCAAGCGACCGGTGAAGTTCACCCTCGACCGCGAGGAGGTCTTCTACGCGCACCGCGGACGCCACCCGGTGCTCATGCACTTGAGGACGGGCGTCTCCGCCGAAGGCGACATCACCGCCGTCCACTTCGAGAGCTACCTCGACGGCGGGGCGTACGCATCGTACGGGATCGCGACGACCTACTACACCGGCGCGCTCATGACCGTCACCTACAAGCTGCCGGCGTACAAGTTCGACGGCGTTCGCGTGTACACGAACAAGCCGGCGTGCGGCCCCAAGCGCGGACACGGCACCACGCAGCCGCGCTTCGCCTTCGAGTGCCAGCTCGACCAGATCGCCGAGGACCTCGGCCTCGACCCCATCGCCTACCGCGAGCGGATCCTGCAGCCGGCCAACAGCCGGACGGTCAACGGCCTGCGCATCACCTCGATGGGGCTCGGGCAGTGCCTCGAGGAGGTCAAGCGCTCCACGCGCTTCCCGGAGAAGCACGGGCTGCTCCCGCGCGGCAAGGGCATCGGCGTCGCCGGCAGCGCCTACATCTCGGGCGCGGGGCTGCCCATCTACTGGAACGAGATGCCGCACTCCGGCGCGTCGGTGAAGATCGACCGCGGCGGCGGCGTCACCGTCTACTGCGGCACGGCCGAGATCGGACAGGGCTCGGACAACGTCCTCGCGGTCGTCGCCGCGGAGCAGCTCGGCGTCCTCACCGACGACGTGCACGTCGTCTCCGGCGACACCTCGCTCGCGCCGGTCGACCTCGGCTCGTACTCCAGCCGCGTCACGTTCATGGCCGGCAACGCCGTCCACGAGGCCGCCGGCAAGCTGCGCGCGCTCGTCGCCGAGGCCGCCGCGGCGAAGCTCGGGGTCCCGCCCGACCGGATCGGGCTCGCGCAGCGCCGCGTGTACGACCTGGCCGACCCGTCGAAGAGCCTGACCTTCGCCGAGGCCGCCGTGCTCGCCGAGGCTCGCAACGGCACGCTCGTCTCGGTCGGCTCGTACAAGCCGCCGAAGGGCATCTCCGGCGACTACAAGGGGTCGGGCGTCGGCCCGACGGCGGCGTACTCGTACCAGGCCGCGGTCGCGGAGGTGAGCGTCGACCTCGAGACGGGCATCGTCACCGTCGACCGCATCACCGAGGCGCACGACTGCGGACGCGCGCTCAACCCGCCCGCCGTCGAGGGTCAGATCGAGGGCGCCGCGTACATGGGCTACGGCGAGGCGCTCGCCGAGGAGCAGGTGTTCCGCGGCGGCCTGCACAAGAAGCCGTCGCTGCTCGAGTACAAGCTCCCGACGTCGATGGACACGCCCGAGATGAAGGCGATCATCGTCGAGACGATCGACCCCGAGGGCCCCTTCGGCGCGAAGGAGGCGGGCGAGGGCCCGCTCAACCCGGTCATCCCGGCGATCGCGAACGCCGTCTACGACGCGATCGGCGTCCGCTTCGACGAGACGCCCATCACGCCGGCGAAGGTGCTCGACGCGCTGCAGAAGAGCAAGAGCCGGGTGGGTCCCGAGGGCCTCTCGTCGCAGCGCGACCCGAAGGCCGCGCTGCGGCGGCTCCACGCGACCACGGACGCGCGCGAGAAGAAGAAGGTGATGTGAGGTGTTGAGACTCCCGCGCTTCCGCATGGAGGTCCCGCGCACCCTCGACGAGGCCGCGCGCGTGCTGCGTGAGCTCGGCGCCGGTCAGCAGGATCCCGGAACGACGGGCATGCCCGGGATGAAGGTCCTGATGGTCGCCGGCGGCACCGACGTGTATCCGAACATGAAGCGCCGGCAGCTCACGCCCGAGGTCCTCGTGTCGCTCCGCCGTGCGCTCGCGCGTGACGTCCGCGCCGACGGTCCGTCGGCGGGCGTGACGATCGGCGCGGGCGCGACGCTCTCGAGCGTGAGCGCGCACCCGGTGGTCCGCTCGCGCTACGCCGCGCTCGCGATGGCCGCCGGCCTGGTGAGCACGCCGCAGCTGCGGAACATGGGGACGATCGGCGGGAACGTCTGCCTCGACACTCGCTGCAACTGGTACGACGAGTCGCAGTTCTGGCGGACCGCCGAGGGCTTCTGCATGAAGACGCACCCGAACGTGGTCTGCCGCGTCGCGACGTCGAGTCCGCGGTGCCTCGCCGTCGCCAGCGCCGACACCGTCCCCGCACTGCTCGCGCTCGGCGCGACGGTGCGGATCCAGAGCGCCCAGGGCGAGCGGAGCGTCGACCTCGGCGAGCTGTACCGCGAGGACGGCATCCGCTACCTCACGATCGCGCGCGACGAGATCGTGAGCGCGGTCGAGCTCCCGCCCGCCGAGGGCTGGCGCAGCACGTACCTCAAGCTGCGCGACCGCGGCTCGTTCGACTTCCCCATCGTCGGCCTCGCGGCCGCCGTGCGCATGGACGGCGAACGCGTCGCCGGAGCGCGGGTGGCGCTCACGGCGGTGGCCTCGCGGCCGATCCTCGTCGACGCCGCGGCGGCGGCGCTGCGCGGGTCGCGCCTCGACGACGCGGCCATCGAGGCCGCGGCGGAGGCCGCGTTCAAGGCGGCGCGTCCGATGGACAACACCTCGGGGACGATCGCGCAGCGCAAGCGGACGGTGTCCGTGTTCGCGACCCGCGCGCTGCGGGAGCTGAGGGAGCGTCGAGCGGAGGCGGCCTGATGGGATCCCTCGGCATCGTCCCGGCCGCCGGAGCGGCGGAGCGGTTCGGGAGCGCGAAGCTGCTCGCGGACGTCGGCGGCGCGCCGCTCCTCGAGCGCACCATCCGCGCGCTGCTCGACGGCGGCGTCGAGCGGGTCGTGGTGGTGCTCGGGCCCGAGGGCGCGCCCATGCGCGAGGGCATCCCCGTGCTCGGCGACGCGCGCGTCTCCGTCGGGGTGAACGAGCACCCCGAGAACGGGATGTTCTCCTCGATCCAGGCCGGACTGCGCGTCGGCGAGGGTGACCCCATCCTCGTCCTCCCGGGCGACATGCCGTACGTCGACAAGGCGACGGTCGCCTCGCTCCTCCGCTCGTACCGCGAGCGCGCGACCATCACCTCGCCGAAGTACCAGGGGAAGCGCGGCCATCCGGTCGTCATCCCCGGGAAGTACCGGGAGGAGATCCTGCGGGCCGAGCGCTCGGTGACGCTCCACGAGGTCATCAAGGCGCACCTGGCCGAGAGGGTGGACATGGACGTCTACGATCGTGGGATCGTGCGTGACGTCGACGTCCCGTCCGACCTGGAGGCGTCTTGAGAGAGATCTACCAGCGCATGGCCGAGCTGGAGCGCGAGGGCCGCCGCTACGCGGTGTGCACCGTCGTGCGCACGGTCGGCTCCACGCCGCAGGTGGTGGGCGCGAAGATGATCGTCGACGACCTCGGCCGGCTGACGGGCACGCTCGGCGGCGGATGCGTCGAGGGCGACGCGTTCGAGGAAGCGCGGACGGTCCTGCGGACCGGCGAGACCTCGCTGCGCGAGTACGAGCTGACCGAGGACCTGGCGTGGGACACGGGGCTCGTGTGCGGCGGGACGATGTGGATCTGGATCGAGCCCGGCGAGCGCGCGCTCACCGTCGACGGGCGCGACGTCCTCGGCGACCTCCTCGTGGCGTCGACGGGCGGGCATCCCGTGGCCCTCGCGACGCTGCTGCGGAAGAACGGGCGCGACATCGCGCCGGCGTCCCGCCTCGTCGTCGAGACCGACGGACGGACGGCAGGAGCGCTGGGCGACGCGACGCTCGACGCGAAAGCGCGCGAGGTCGCACTCGAGGCGCTGCGCCAGGGCACGGCGCGCGTCGTGCCGCTCGACGCGGGCAACGAGCTCCTGGTGGAGCCCGTCGTCGCGAAGCCGCGCCTGGTCATCGCGGGCGGCGGCCACGTCGGCCTCGCCATCGCTCGCATGGCGACGCTCCTCGAGTACGAGGTGACGGTCATCGACGACCGCCCCGACTTCGCGACGCGCGAGCGGTTCCCGGACGGCGTCGAGGTGATGCAGGCGGACATGGTCGAGGCGCTCGAGACGATGCCGATCGGCTGGAACACGTTCGTCGTCATCGCCACGCGCGGGCACAAGCTCGACTCGCACTGCCTGCGCGCGGCGGTGAAGACGCAGGCGCGCTACGTCGGGCTGCTCGGGAGCCGGCGCAAGACGATCCTCGTCGAGCGCATGCTGCGCGACGAGGGCGTGCCCGAGGAGCGGCTGCGCGACGTTCACGCGCCGATCGGGCTCGACCTCGGCGGCCGCACCCCGCCGGAGATCGCGCTCGCGATCATGGCCGAGCTCTCGAAGGAGCGGTTCGGCGGCAGCGGCCGTCCGCTCCGCCTCTCCGGGGAGCTGTACGAGCGCGCCGTCGCGAAAGCGGCCGCGCCCGGAGGCAGCGAAGCCGTCCGCCGTGAAGACTGAGGTCGACGCGATAGCGACCAGCGTCGCCGACCGTCGAGGCACGTTCGTCGGGTCCGCGCGGCTGGAGATGCCGCTCATGCCCGCCGTGCTCCTCGACGCGTTCGTGGCCCGCGATCGCGCCGCGATCGCGCGCATCGCCGGCTATGCCGTCCCGGACTCCTTCCCCGCCGACGAGGACCTGCCGTTCCTGCGCTTCCGCAGGGAGCAGCTCGCGCGCGATCCCGCGCGCTATCCGTGGTCGGTGCGCGCCATCGTGCGCAAGGCCGACCGCAGGATGGTCGGGTTCGTGAACTTCCACGGCGCGCCCGGCGTCAACGACGTCGCCGCGCCGGACGCCCTCGAGCTCGGCTGGTCCGTGTTCCCCGAGGAGCGCCGTCGCGGCTACGCCACCGAGACCGCCCGCGCGCTCATGGAGTGGGCGGCCCGGTCGTACGGGATCACGCACTTCATCTCGGCGACGACGCGCGAGAACGACGCGTCGCTGCGCGTCCACGCCAAGCTCGGGTTCGCCGCGACGGGCGAGGTCATCGACGGGGAGATCGTCTTCGAGCTGCGCCTCACGAAGTGAAGAGGCGCTGGCCGGTCGCGGCGGTCGCGGTCGCCGCGAGCGCCGCGGCCGTCGCACTGTCGCGGGACCGTCTCGCGCGCGCCATCGCCAACGTACGCGCGTTCTCCGCGCCGACCGCCGGCCTCTACGACGCGCTCGCCTCGCCGGTGCTCGACGGCTTCTTCACCCGCGTCGCGGACGACGTCCTCGCCGGCCGGGAGAGCGCGCGCATCGTCGAGATCGGAGCGGGGCCCGGCCGCCTCGCCTCACGGGTCGCCGAGCTGGGCCGCGGCGCGAGCGTCGTCGCCAGCGACGTCGCGCCGGCGATGCTGGCGCGCGCGGCATCGTGGGCCGACCGCTCCGGCGTCGGGGAGCGCGTGCGCTTCGTCCTCGCGGACGTGACGGCGCTCCCGTTCGCGGACGCGAGCTTCGACGCCGTGGTCACGACCCTCTCGCTCCATCACTGGCCCGATGCGCGCGTCGGCCTCGCCGAGGTGCGGCGCGTGCTGCGGCCGGGCGGCATCGCGCGCGTGTACGACATCGCCGACTGGGTCACCCGCTTCGAGCCCGGCGGCAACCGCATCCGGGGCGAGACGCTCTTCACCGACGGCTGGACGAAGCGGACCGAGGCGCACGTCGGGCCGGTACCGCTCCTCTACCGTGCCGACCTCAGCGTCTAGCGCGGGGCGATCGACCCCTGGCGCGCGGCCGCGGCCTGCAGGCTCTCCGCGTTGTTGAGGATCCGCAGGGCCGTGCCGCTGAAGATCTCGTCGCGGTCGGCCTGCGGCACGTCGAGCTCCGCGATCGAGCTCACGGCGCGGTCGATCGATCCGAGCAGGTGCGGGTAGTCGCTCCCCATGAGCATGTGATCGGCGCCGACGAGGCCGCGGACGTACGTGAGCGACGGCCGGCTGAACGACACCGTGTCGTAGTAGAGGCGCTTGAGGTACACGCTCGGCAGCTCGTCGATGTTCGCCTTCGTCTCGGCGAAGTCGCGCCAGCCGTTGTCCATGCGCTCCATGAGGTAGGGCACGGCGCCCCCGAGGTGCGCGACGATCCAGCGGATGCCGGAGAGGTCGCGGAGCAGACCGCTGAAGCACAGCCGCGCGACGGCGAGCGTCGTGTCGAACGGGAAGCCGATGATCGGCCCGAGGACGTACTCGGAGAACGGCTCGGCCGCGGCGGGGAGCATGGGGTGGAGGAGGACGCAGACCCTCATGCGGTGCGCCTCCTCGAGGAACGGCCGGTAGCGCGGGTCGCTGAGCGGGCGGCCGTTGACGTTGCTGAGGAGGATCACGCCGCTGAGCTTCAGCTCGTCGATGGCGCGGTGGAGCTCGCGCAGGGCCGCGTCGGGATCGTCCATGGGGATCGAGGCGAAGCCGCGGAGGCGCGCCGGCCGTTCCGCGATCTCCTGGGCGTACGAATCGTTGACCAGGCGGGCGACCTCGGGCTGTTGCGACGGCTCGGCGAAGTACACGTTGGGCGTGGAGAGCGACAGGACGGCGACGTCGATCCCGGCGCGGTCCATGTCCTCGATGCGCTTTCCGATGTCCGTCATCGGCGGCGTGATGCCGAAGAAGCGTGACCCCTTGTAGCGGATGATCCGCCGTCCCGTCGGATCGGCGGCGAAGGAGAAGTCCGACCGGCTGCGCTCGATCAGGCGGAAGAACTCGGCCGGGTAATGGTGCGTGTGGACGTCGATGCGCATGCGCGGACGATATCCCTGGGCCTACTCCTCCCGGATCTCGTTCACGTCCTGCGGGTGCGGCGGACGGCGCTCGGGTCGGTCCGACGGCGCCGCCGGCGAGCCGCGGTCCCCGGGCGGGGCCCCCTGGTCGCGCTCGACCTCGCGCTCGCGCAGCATGCCCTCGGCGCGCTCGCCGCCCTTGCGCCCCGGCGGGGGCATCGGGATGGCTTCGTCGCTATGGCTGTCCTGCTCGTCCGGTCGGCCCATCACGCACCTCCCCGAACGACCGAGGGCAGGGCACGTGCCAGCGGTTATGGTGGGGAGGATGGCCCGGATCGTCGTGTACTCAGGCAAGGGCGGCGTCGGCAAGACGAGCATCGCCGCGGCGACCGCGCTGCTGTGCGCGGAGCGGGGGCTGCGCACCATCGTCATCTCGACGGACATCGCTCACAGCCTCGCCGACTCCTTCGATCGCCCGCTGGGGCCCGAGCCGCGCGAGATCGCGCCGCGCCTCTGGGGCCAGCAGTCCGACGTCTACTACAACATCCGCAAGTACTGGGGGACGATCCAGTCCTACGTCGCGAGCGTCTTCCGCTGGCGGGGCCTCGACGAGGTCCTCGCCGAGGAGATGACGGTCATCCCCGGGATGGACGAGCTCGCGAGCCTGCTCTGGATCGCGGAGCATCACGACACCGGCGAGTACGACGTCATCGTCGTCGACGCGGCTCCGACCGGCGAGACGCTGCGGCTGCTCTCCCTGCCCGAGGCCGGGAAGTGGTGGCTGGACAAGATGCTGCCGCTCGAGCGGAACATCGCGCGCATCGCGGGCCCGGTGCTCAACCGGACCATCGGGATGCCGACGCCGCGCGACGAGGTGTTCACGGCGGGCGAACAGCTCTTCCGCAGGCTCGAGCACATGCGGGCGCTCCTCGCGGACTCCTCGCGCTCGTCGATCCGCGTCGTGCTCAACCTCGAGAAGATGGTCATCAAGGAGTCGCAGCGCGCGTTCACGTACTTCCACCTGTACGGCTACCTCTGCGACCTCGTCGTCGCGAACCGCGTGCTGCCGCACGACCTCGGCGGATACTTCCAGGCGTGGCGCCAGGCGCAGGAGCGCTACAAGCCGGAGGTCGACGAGATGTTCGCCCCCGTGCCGGTCCGGGAGGTGCCGTTCTTCGAGCAGGAGGTGGTGGGGCTCGACATGCTCCGGCGCGTGGGCGAGCAGCTCTTCCACGGCGAGGACCCGACGGCGTTCTATTACCGCGGCCGCCCGTACGAGGTCACCCGCGAGGACGGCGAGCACGTCATCTCCCTCGAGCTGCCGTTCACGACGAAGGACCAGGTGAAGATGACGCGCCACGCCGACGAGCTGGTGCTGGAGGTCGGCACCTTCCGGCGTAATCTGATCCTGCCGCGCCTCCTCGCCGATGCCCCGACGAGGGGGGCCAAGCTCGAGGGCGACACTCTTCGCATCCGGTTCGCGGCGGCGCGACCGGCAGCCGCGCCGAAGGGCGCAGGAGGTGCATGACATGGCGGACATGACCGGGGCCACAGGAGGACTGGACGCGCGGCTGGCGGAGCTCGAGTCGCGCCTGCGCGAAATGGAGCGGCGCGAGCGCGAGGCCGGTCCGCTGCGCTCCTTCTTCAACGAGCTGTTCCCCTCCGAGGTGCGCGACCACCTGCACGCCGCGCAGAAGGAGCAGCTCCTCGCGGTGCGCGCCATGCTCGACCGCATGATCGAGAAGACGGAAGAGCACGGGGCACCGCGCGGGCGCGAGCGGATCTCGGTCGACTAGCGGCTCACATCGCGCCCGCGCCGATCGTTCTATCGGCGTGAGGCACGACCCGGTAGCGTCGCGCTCGTGAGCGCGGCGCCACGGACGTTCGGCGAGCTGCTCGAGCGGCACGAGCGCGAGATCTTCGCGTACGCGCTGCGCCTCACCGGCTCGCGGCACGACGCCGACGACCTGTACCAGGAGACGTTCCTGGCCGCGTTCCGCGCCTGGCCGCCCCCGCGGCGAGGCAACGAGCGCGCCTGGCTCTATCGCATCGCGACGAACAAGGCGATCGACGGCGCCCGCTCGCGCCGGCGCGCCGTCTCCGTGGAGGACCTCCGCCTCGCGGCGCCGGAGCGCGACGGCGTGACGCTCCTCGACCTCTCGCGCGCGATCGAGGTGCTTCCCGAGGGACAGCGCGCGGCGTTCGTGCTGCGCGCGGTCGAGGGCCGGCCGTACCGCGAGGTCGCGGCGGCGCTCGGGTGCAGCGAGGAAGCGGCGCGGACGCGCGTCGCCGACGCGATGAAGAAGGTGAGGGCGCAGGTCCGATGACGACGACAGAGAGCTGGGTGGCCGAGGCGCGCGAGCGCCTCGCGCTGCGCGCGCGGCGCGAAGGCCTCGCCGCGGTCGGCTACGCGGTCATCGACTCGCCGGTGGGGCCGCTGTGGGTGGCGGTGGGGCCCCAGGGCGTCTCGACCATCCACTTCGGGCGCGAGCCCAGCGCGTGGGAGCTGCGCCGTCTCGTCCGCCTCTTCGGAGCGGCGATCGTCCCCGACCGGGCGCGCGTCTCACGGCTCGCGCGCGAGCTCGACCAGTACTTCGCGGGGCGGCGCCGCGCGTTCGAGGTCCCCGCCGACCTGCGGGGGCTGACGCCCTTCCAGGGGCGCGTGCTGCGCCGCACGAGCCGCATCGCGTACGGCGACCTCGCGACCTACAAGACGGTCGCGCGGAGCGCGGGCAACGAACGGGCATCGCGCGCGGCGGGCGCCGCCGTCGGCTCGAACCCCATCCCCATCGTGGTGCCCTGCCACCGCGTCGTCGCGAGCGACGGGACGCTCGGCGGATACGGCGGGGGGCTCGACGTGAAGCGCCGCCTCCTCGCCCTCGAGCGCAGCGAGGTCCCGGCGGGAGGCTGGCCGAAGGCGCGCGCCTGAGCGCGCCCTCATTTCACCTTCGCGCTCGCGAGGTCCGTCGTGCTCGTCGAGAACGTCGCGAACGTCGTGCCGCCGAGCCCGGCGGAAAGGAGGGCGAGAACGACGGCCGAGAGGAGGAGCTTGTTCGTGAGGACGGAAAGGGGGCCGGTACGTTCCGCGACGAACCGAGAACGGGTCACGGGTCCGCCTCCCCAGCCCCCTCGCCGTCCCCGACCGAACGCGGGCACGCTAGGCAGCGCGACGGGCGAGCGGGAGAGGGCCGTTCGGTCAGTCGGAAGTACCCGCGACCGCTAGCTCTACCGGACACGCTCCTGCATTACTTCTGCGCCATCCGGCCCTTGGAGCGGGCCGGCAGACCGGCGTAGTAGAGGCCTGTGCGGAACGTCGTTGTCAAGGGCGCCGGAGACCTGGCCAGCGGCGTCGCCTACCGGCTGGCCAGAACGGGTTGGCCCGTGATCATGACGGAGCTCCCGCGTCCGCTGGTCGTCCGACGGACCGTCTCCTTCGCTGAGGCGGTCTTCGAGGGCATGGTCAGCGTGGAGGGGATGGTGGCCCGGCGGGTCGCCGCCCCGCTCGACGCCGCGTCCGTGACGGCGAACGGCGAGATCGCCGTGGTCGTGGATCCCGCTGGCCGCACCATCGCCGAGCTGCGACCGGCGATCGTGGTCGACGCGATCATGGCGAAGCGCAACACGGGCACCTGCCTCGACGACGCTCCGGTGGTCATCGGGCTCGGGCCGGGCTTCCGTGCCCCGGTCGATGTGCACGCCGTCGTGGAGACGAATCGTGGCCATCGCCTCGGTCGTGTGATCTTCTCGGGAGAAGCCGAGGCGGACACAGGGGTCCCGGGCGTGGTGGATGGCCATGGCGCGGACCGCGTCCTGCGCGCGCCGATGGATGGCGTCTTCCGCGGCGCGCGCGAGATCGGCGACGCGGTCCGCGCCGGTGACGTGCTCGGCACGGTCGGCGGCGTTGCGCTCCATTGCCCGTTCGATGGCCGTTTGCGTGGGCTGATACACGACGGCATCCCGGTGCGAGCAGGGATGAAGGTCGGCGACGTCGACCCACGAGCGACGCGGGACCACTGCTTCACCATCTCGGACAAGGCGCTCGCGATCGGCGGCGGAGTCCTCGAAGCCGCGCTCTACCTCTTCGAGCGCGCGCCTTTGCCGCTCATAGCGGTCACCTGACCTCGCGGCGGTCGACGCGCAGGATCGCCTCGCGTCGGCGCAGGGCGGCGATGACGACATGGCGCGCGCCTCCAGCGAGAAGCTCGCGCGACAGCACGTGCGCGTGTTCGATGCGCGCCGCGGTATCGGCCTTGTTGATCAGATAGACGATGCGCGCGCGCGGAGGGGTGCCCTTGCGGCCTCCCGCCGGATCGAGAAGGACGCGCGCGATCGTGCGTGGTCCCAGAACGTCCTCCCCCGCCGCGCGGGCGATCGCCCGCACGGGAGCGACGTGATGGGCCGCCGTGCGCAGCCGGTACCCGACGGCGTCGATCCCGACGACGACGATGACGAGGCTCGCCGCCGCGGGAATGACGGGCTCGTGGCGACGAGGCGCCTTGAAGGGCTTCCCGCGCGCCCCGTCCGCCTCCACGAGGACGTGGTCGACGGCGCGCAGGTGCGCCAACCGCGCCACCTCGGCGGCCACGACGCCGATCACCTTTCCGTCAGCGGCGACCGCGTGTCCGGCGACGGGAACGTCGCCGTCGGCCAACGCCGCCCGAACGCCGTCGTGCAGCTCGCGCGCGGTGCGACCCAGCACGAGCCGGAGGCGGTGGCGATGCCCCGGCGGGCGGATGCGCGTCGTCGTCGTCACGACCACGGCCTTCCCGCGAGCCTGGAGCTCGCGCGCGAGGCGCAGCATGGCCGTCGTCTTCCCGCCCGCGCCGACCAGGGCCACGACATCGCCGTCGCGTAGAGCGATGGCTTCCGCCACGCCCCGCTCGAGATGGGTGCGCCCCCGCCCCACGCCGGGGACCCTGTCATCGGACGCCGACGGGCGCATGCGCTGTTCGGCCCTAGCGCATCCGGCGGATGGTCTCGTGCTCAGGCCGTTCGGCGGTCGACTGAAGTGATGACCGCTCATAGCGTGGGTCGCAAGGGGGAGGCCATCGAAGAGCCGAGCGTCATCGGCGACGACATCCTGCGCACGCTCGACGCGTGCGGCGACCCCGTCTTCGTCGTCGACGACCACTGGTCGATCGTGTCGTGGAACAAGGCCGCCGAGAGCGCCTTCCATCGACCCGCCGCGGATGTGCGGGGGCAGCCGTGCTACGAGGTCATCGCCGGCGCCGACGACTCCGGCCGGCAGGTCTGCCGCCTCCACTGCGAGAAGTGGGCCCTCGCCCGGCGGGGAGCGCGGATCCACAACTTCGACATCCAGGCGCTCGGCGACCACGGCGTGTGGGCGAACGTCGCCATCCTCCCCATCAGCAACAGCGAGGGACGCCCGCTCGGGCTCGCTCACCTCCTCCGCAACGTCAACAGGGCCAAACGTCTCGAGAGGTTCCTGCAGGAGCTCACGACCGACGCCGAGGACGTGCTCGCCGCGCGCGCGACGAACGGCGTGACCCAGCGGGCGCCCGCGCGCCTCACGCTCCGCGAGGCGGAGGTGCTCGGCCTTCTCGCGCACGGCGCGGGCACTCAGGGCATCGCCGACCGCCTCGGCGTCAGCCGCCACACCGTCCACAACCACATCGCGGTCATCCTCAACAAGCTCGGCGTGCACAGTCGTGCCGGGGCCGTCGCATACGCGTTCGAGCACCATCTCGCGTAGCCCCGGCGGCGTTGCGGCGCGCGCTCGCCGCGACCGTGAATGGAGACCGGAAAAGTCGGGCCACCCGTACTACGAACGTGGTATCGGCGTGTCATGCGGCCTCGACGCCCCCGAGCGATCCTCTCGCCGACGAGCCTTCGCGCTCGACCCACAGCGTCGCGTCGATCGGCCGATCGGGAGGGAAAGCGTGTCGACTGCTCGATCCACGAAGCGCTTCTCACGCCGCGCATTCCTGAAAGTGGCGGGCGCGACGACGGCGGGCACCGCCGCCGCCGTGAGCTGCACGACGGCGGTGGGACCCACGCCGCCGCCGGCGGTGCCCAAGGCGGTCCGCGTCGGGCCTCCCGCCGGGGCCGGGCGGACGGCGCTCATGCAAGTCACCGTCAACGGCACGCTGTTCGAGGCGGCTGTCGATACGCGCTGGACCCTCGCCGAGATGCTGCGCGATCAACTACGGCTGACCGGCACCAAGGTCGGGTGCGACCGGGGGGAGTGCGGCTCCTGCACGGTGCTCGTCGACGGCACGCCCGCGCTCTCGTGCATGACGCTGGCGCAGGAGATGGCGGGCCGGAAGATCACCACCGTCGAGGGCCTCGCCACGAACGGGCGGCTGAACGACCTCCAGCAGGCCTTCTGGGATCGCGGCGCGGCGCAGTGCGGGTTCTGCACGCCCGGGATGCTCATGAGCGCGACCGCGCTCCTCGCGGCGAACGCGAAGCCGACGGAGGACGACGTTCGCCACGCGCTGTCCGGGAACCTCTGCCGGTGCACGGGCTACAAGAAGATCGTCGAAGCGGTCCTCGTGGCGTCGGGCCAGACGCCCGCCGCGTAGGAGACGGAGATGCCGAAGAAGATCTCGACCAAGCGCGTTCTCGAGCTCCTGGCCGACCCCGAGTTCCAGCTCATCGCCTCGGAGAGCCCGTGGGCGTACCAGGACGAGCTCGACGCGGTCAACGAGTACCTCATCGCGATCACGCCCAAGACGCCGGCCCATCTGCGCGCGGCGCAGCCTTCGCAGACGAGCATCGTCGGTCGCCGGCTGACGCGCCTCGAAGACCCCGCCCGCCTGACGGGGCAGGCCATCTTCTCGTCCGACGTCCAGCTCCCCGGGATGCTGCACGCCGCGATCCTCCGGTCACCGCACGCGCACGCGACGATCGACTCGATCGACACGTCCGCGGCCGAGGCGCTCGCCGGGGTGCGAGCGGTCATCACGTACAAGAACGTGCCGCAGGTATCGCTCGGCGGGCCGCCGCCGCAGTTCATCCTCAACCAGGAGGTGCACTTCGCCGGCGAGGAGGTCGCCGTCGTCGCGGCGGACGACATCCACACGGCGCGCGACGCCGTCGCGCTGATCAGGGTCCAGTACAAGGTCCTCCCTTCGATCACCGACCCTGTGGCCGCGCTCACAGCGGGTGCTCCGGACCTGCAGGGCGGCGGCAAGGGCAACAAGCTCGCTCAGTCGTATCCCCTCACGAAGCGCGGGAGCTTCGACAGCGCGTACGCGGCCGCGCCGTTCACGGTCGAGGGCCGCTACACGACGCAAACGCTCCAGCACGCGACGATGGAGCCCCGCAACGCCGTCGCCTTCTGGGAGGGGCCGGATCAACTCGTGGTCTACGCCGGCACCCAGTACATCATGGGGGTCCGCGCGGAGCTCGCGACGACCTTCAAGCTTCCGCGGAGCCACGTCCGCGTGATCGCGCCGTACGTCGGCGGGGGGTTCGGAGACAAGTCGAGCAGCAGCCGCCACGGCCGCTTCGCCGCGGTGCTCGCGCAGATGACGCAGCGACCGGTGAAGGTCGAGTACGACCGTCCCGGCAACTTCAAGGCGGCGACGCATCGCTACGCGACCGTGGTCGATCTCAAGGCGGGCGCGGACCGATCGGGGAGGATCGCGGCGTACCGGGCGGACGCGATCAGCGACTCGGGCGCGTACAACGCCCCGTCCCTCACGGACGTCATGGTGTCGATCGCCCGCCTCTACCACGCCGACAACGCGTACTTCCAGCAGGCCGGAACGCTGACGAACCGCGGGCCGAGCGGTTTCCAGCGCTGCGTCGGCAATCCGCAGGGGACCTTCGCGCAAGAGGTCTTCATGGACGAGCTCGCCGAGAAGGCGGGCGTCGACCCGCTGGCGTTCCGTCTCATGAACGTCGAGACGAAGGTCAACCAGGACTCCGTCATGCCCGCCGACCTCGAGAACGCCTTCGGAGGCGGCGGCGAGGCCGCCGGATCGGTCCAGCGGAAGCTGCCGTGGGCGAGCTGCGGGATCGTCGACTGCCTGCAGCAGGGCGCCCGGTCGATCGGCTGGTCGCAGAAGTGGCACAAGCCCGCCACCGCGATCAAGGGCAACAAGGCCCACGGGATCGGGGTATCGGCGCACGCGTGCGCGCACGGCTCCATGACTATGCCGATGACCGCAATGATGAAGATCGACCAGGACGGCAGCCTCGACGTCATCCAGCCGACGACGGACATCGGCGGTGGCCAGTCGACGACGATGATGATGATCGGCGCCGAGACCGTGGGAGTGACGCTCGAGGACGCGCATCCCTCGTGGGGCGACTCGGCGTTCACCCCGGACTCGAGCGGAACGAACGGCAGCCGTCAGACGATCTCCGCCGGGAACGCGGTGCTCGAGGCCGGGCTCGACCTCAAGTGGCAGCTCCTTCAACAGGCGACGCGGCCGCTCCCGCCGAAGAACGCGCCGATGCTCCCCGGGAAGCCGGAGGACCTGGATACCCGTGACGGGTCCGTCTTCGTGAAGGCCGACCCGACGAAGAAGGTCGCTATCAAGGACGTCGTCGCCAGTACGGGCGGGCCGATGATGGGGCGCGGCGCCCACACCATCCCGCGCAACTACGGGATGTCCACCTTCGCCGCGGGATTCGCCGAGGTCGAGGTGGACCTCGACACCGGAGATGTGACGCTCCTTCGATACGTCGGCGCCAACGACGTCGGCAAGGCGGTCAATCCGCTGGGCGTCGAGCAGCAGATGGAGGGGGCCATCTCGATGAGCTTCGGAATGGCGCTGGGTGAGGAGATGAAGTTCGACCCCGAGCAGAAGTTCCCCGTCATGTGGAACTGGGAGAACTACGCGATGCCCACGGTCCTCGAACATCCCCACATCGCCGACTTCCGGACGATCATCGTCGAACCCGGCGATGCGGTCGGCCCGTACGGCGCGAAGGGCGTCGGCGAGCCGCCCACGTCGCCTCCCGCCCCCGCGATAGCGAACGCCGTCTACAACGCGATCGGCGTCCGCATCCGCGATCTCCCGATCACCCGCGACAAGGTGCTCGCAGCGATCGCGCAGATGCAGAAGTGAGAGGGGGCCGACGATGAAGGGCTTCGAGTACACCAGGCCGACCTCGGTCCAGGAAGCGGTGCAGCTCCTCTCGGCCCAGAACGCGCGCGCGCTCGGCGGCGGCACCGACCTCCTCGGGATCATGAAGGATGCGCTGCTGCCGACGGATCGCGTCGTCGACCTCAAGGGCATCCAGGGCCTCGACCACATCAAGGACGATTCCGGCACGCTCGCCATCGGCGCTCTCGCGCGCCTCAACGACATCGCGGCGTCGAGCTTGGTGGCGGGGAAGGCCCCCGCACTCGCGCAGGCCGCGAGCCTGGTGGCCTCGCCGCAGATCCGCAACATGGGCACGCTCGGCGGCAACCTCGCGCAGAAGGTGCGCTGCTGGTACTTCCGCGACGCCGACCGCACCGACTGTTACAAGCGGAACGGCAGCTACTGCTACGCCGTCCTCGGAGCGAGCGACCTCCACGCCGTGTTCGATGGGGCTGCGTGCTTCGCCGTGCATCCTTCGGACACCGCGACCGCGCTCAGCGCGCTCGACGCGACCGTCGTCGTCGCCGGGCCGAAGGGCCAGCGGACGGTGCCCATCGCCTCGTTCTTCGTCGGCCCGGACACCGACTACCTGCGCGAGACCGTCCTCGCGCCCGACGAGATCATCACGGAGGTGCGTGTCCTGCTCGGCGCGCCGAGCGTCTTCCTCAAGGCCGCCCCGCGTCGCTCCATCGACTTCGCGCGGACCTCTGTGGGTGCGCAGGTCATCGGCACGAACGTCATCCAGACGGCGCGCATCGCCCTCGGCGCGGTCGCGCCGACCCCGCACCGCGCGACGAAGGCGGAGGCGTTCCTCGAAGGCAAGAGCCTGGCGCCGGACGTCATCGCGCAGGCTGCGGAGCTCGCAGCTGACGGCGCCAAGCCGCTGGCCTCCAACGCGTACAAGATCCCGCTGATCAAGGGCCTCGTGCGCCAGGCGCTGACGGCGCTTTCGGCCCGGTGAGGGAGGACAGATGAGCGATCGGGACATCCCACGCTCCGGCGAGACCGCGCCGGAAGAGGCCCTTTCCCGGCGGCGCCTGGTCTTTGGCGGACTCGCCGCCGCGGGGGTCGTCGCCGCGACGGTGGGGACCTTCGGACGCGCCGCGACCGCGGTCGCGGCGCGGCAGCCCCTCTCCGACAAGGTCGTCGTGACCGACCCGACGCTGTGCGTCGGGTGCCTCGCGTGCGAGGTGAACTGCTCGACGTGGCACGCCTCCGTCGGGCGCTCGGGGGTCCCGCGGATCCGCATCCTGGCGACCCCCGAGGTGAAGCTGCAGACCCAGCTGGCGAGCTACCTTCCCGGGCGCACGGGCTTCTCGCCGTCGACTTGCCGGCAGTGCCCCACACCCTGGTGCGCGCCGAACTGCCCGACCGATGCCCTGCGCGTCGACCCGGCGACGGGCGACCGCTACATCAGCGAGACCGAGTGCATCGACTGTGGCAAGTGCGAGGTCGATTGCCCCGTCGAGTGGAAGGGCACCCTCGCGCGGACCTCGCTGCCGATCGACAGCAAGCGCGTCATCCGCGATGCGACCAACAACGTGTACGTCAAGTGCGACCTCTGCATCGGCCGCCAGGGCGGACCGATCTGCGTGGAGCGCTGCCCGGTCAACGTGGCGATCCGCGCGGGGTACGTCAAGTCCGACCATCTCGCGCTCGACCTGAGGCCGAGCACGCAAGAGCAGTGGGAGAAGCTGGTGTGAAGAAGACGAAAGCGTTCGCCCTCGCGAGCGACATCGTGCTGCTCCTCCTCACCATCGGAGGCGCCATTTGGCTCTTCGCGCTGGGATCGCCCGCGGTCGCGTGGCAGACGGACCGCTCGCTGCTGCCGCTCGTCGTCGACGGCTCTCGCCTCCTCATGCTCGTCACGGCGATCGGTGTCGTCCTTGGTCTCATCGCCGCCGCCGTCGCACACCGCCGACCCGACCGCGTGGTGAACGGCGACGTCACCCGGTACGCCGTCGGCGATCGCCTGGCGCACTGGTCCATCGCGCTCGGCTTCGTCCTCGCGTTCGTGACGGGGGCATGGCTGCTGCGCCTCTTCGCGCTGGACACCACGGTCGACCTGCGCCCCACCCTTTACGTCGTCCACTTCATCGGCGCCGGCCTCATCGTCCTCGCGGGGGCGGCCTTCGTCGCCTACAGCCGTGTGCGCGGCGAGGATGCGCTCTTCCCGCGCTGGCGCGACGTCGGGCCGGCGATCGCTCGCCTCTTCGGCTACCTCGGGACCTACGGCCAGCCGGGCGTCCTCGGTCTGCGCCTACGCATGGTCTGGCTGCAGGACGCGCTCGCGGCGATCGGCATCCGGCCGGCGAAGCGGGAGGGCAAGTTCCTCTCGGTCGAGAAGGTGCTCTCGTTCACGCCCCTCGCGATCCTCGCGGTCATCGTCGTCGCCACCGGGCTCATCAAGGCGGCGCACTACTTCTTCGCCGTGCCGCTCGAGGTGCTGAAGTGGTCCACGTGGCTGCACGACGTGTCCGTGTGGCTCACGCTCATCGTCGTCGGTCTGCACCTCGCGGCGATCTTCCTCGTGCCGCGCAACTGGCCGGGCATACGGTCGATGGTCACGGGCCGGATGCGCGTCGACCTCGTGGGCGAGGAGTTCCCCGCCTGGGCGGACGAGCTCAGGCAGCGCGAGATCCCCGCGCAGGGTCGGGAGGTCCCAGCGCACGGGACCGCGGGAGGCGGCGACTAGAGCGGCGGACGCGTCAACCGCGCGAGGTCGTCCGGGCTGTCGACGTCGTCGAGGCCGCCAAGGACCGGCGTGACCTCGAGGACGGCGACGTCGTCGCGCCGCCCGGCGAGCAGCTCGCGCGCGCCGACGTCGCCCGTGATGGTCGACAGCGCGGGCCACAGCTCGCGTCGCAGGAGCGTCGGAGGCGAGTGCCGGCCGTTCCAGGAGGAAATGACCGCCGCGGCGCCCGTCGCCTCCTGCCGGGCCACCAGTGCGTCCACCAAAGCCGGCGTGACGCGGGGCTGGTCGCCCAGAAGCACGACCGCCGCATCCGCGGCGGGGACGGCGGCGATCCCCGCGCGCAGCGACGTCGACTGACCCAGCGCGTGGTCCGCGTTGACGACGACGCGCGCACGGCCGAGCCGTACGCTCGCTCGGACCTCGTCAGCGGCGTGTCCGAGGACGACCACGACCTCGTCGACCGCCGCGCCGTTGGCCGCGTCGAGCACGTGCTGCAGGAGCGGCAGCCCGTCGAGCGGGGCGAGCAGCTTGTGTCCGCCGAACCGGCTCGATGCGCCGGCCGCGAGAACGACGGCCGCGACGCGGCTCATGCCGCGGCGATGGCGGCGAGCGCGCGGCGGACGAGCTCCTTCGCGAGCGGGACCTTGTAGCCGTTCTTCGCGAGGGGCGCGGCGTCGGCGAGGAGCGCGTCCGCGGCGCGCCGCGCGAGCTCGTCGCTGAAGGGGTGTCCGTCGATCTCCGCCTCGGCGGCCTCGACGCGCCAGGGGACGGGCGCGACGCCGCCGAGCACGATGCGCGGGTTGCGCAGCTTCCCGTCACGGACGCGCGCCGCGGCCGCGACGGAGACGACGGCGAAGCTCCACGTCTTGCGCTCCATCGCCTTGAGGTACGTCCCGCGGCGCTGCAGTCCGGCCTCGGGGACGTGCACCTCGGTGAGGATCTCGCCGCGCTTGATGGTGTGCTCGTCGCGGCTGTGCAGCGCCGGGTCGGTGTAGAGGTCGGCGAGCGCGATCGAGCGCGTGCCGCGCGCGCCCACGAGCGTGACGCGCGCGTCGTGCGCGATGAGCGCGGGCGCGAGGTCGGAGGGAGCGACGCGGTTGCACCCGCGCGCCGTCCCGATGACGGCGTGGTGCTCGTTCTCGCCCTCCGACGCGAAGCAGCGCGTCCCGCCCTTGAGCCAGCACGGGATGGCCTCGTCGCGGAAGTACCAGCAGCGGTTGCGCTGCAGGAGGTTGCCGCCGACGGTGCCGGCGTTGCGCAGCTGGAGCGTCGCGGTGTCGGCGAGCGCGGCGCGCACGATGGGCAGGTGGCGCGCCAGCTGGTCGCTCGTCTCGAGGTCGACGAGCGGCGTCAGCGCGCCGATGCGCAGCCCCGCGCCCCGCTCACGCGACCAGCCTCGCAGCCCGTCGATGCCGGTGAGGTCGACGACGCGCGCGGGCGCCGCGATGCCGCCCTTCATCAGCCCGAGCAGGTCGGTGCCGCCCGCCATGGCCGCGGATCCGGCGCCGAGGAGGCGCGCCGCCTCGGCGACCGACGTCGCGCGGACGTAGGCGAAGGGCTTCACGAGGCCGCCGCCAGCGCGTCGAGGACCCGCCGCCGCGTGAGCGGCAGGTGGCGGATGCGGACGCCGAGCGCGTTCGCGACGGCGTTCGCGACGGCCGCCGCGGCGGGGATGATCGGCGGCTCGCCGAGCCCCTTGGCACCCACGTTGTTCGCGGCGGTGTCGGGGACGTCGACGAAGCGCACGACGATGCGCGGGACGTCCCTCACGGTCGGCACCTTGTACGTCTCGAGGCTGCGCGTCAGCACCCGGCCGGTCGGCTTGTCGACGACGCGCTCCTCCGAGAGCGCGAACCCGAGCGCCTGGATGACGCCGCCTTCGACCTGTGACCGCGCGGTGAGCGGGTTCACGATGCGACCCACGTCGTGCACCGCGACGACCCGCTCGACGAGCACGGCGCCCGTCGTCCGGTCGACCTCGACCTCGGCGAAGTGCGCGCCGAACGTCTTGAGCACGAGATCGTCGGGATTCGGACTACGCGACCCCCTGCCGATGACCGTGTAGTTGTCGAGGTCCTCGAAGACCTTCGCGATAGGGGTGCGCCCGCCGCGGCTCACGAGCGCGCCGCCTTCGACGCGCAGCTCGGAGCGCCCGACCTCGAGCACGCCCGCGGCCACGTCGAGGAGCTGCTCGCGCGCGTCCTTGGCCGCGAGCCGCACCGCCGGCGTGATCGACGCGACGGTGAGGGACCCGGCGGAGATGGGCGCGTACGTCGAGTCCGTGTCGCCGATCTCGACGCGCACGTCGCGCACGTCGATCCCGAGCTCCTCCGCGCACACCTGCGCGAGGACGGTGCGCGTGCCGGTGCCGATGTCCTGCGTCCCGATGCGCACGACGGCCGTGCCGTCGGGGTTGAGGTGCACCGTCGCGTAGGCCGGGGGCGTCCCGCCGCCGCTCCACAGCTGCGACGCCATCCCGAGACCGCGGCGCAGTCCGGGCGCCGAGCCGCGCAGCCCGCCGCGCTTGCGGCGCGACCACCCGATCTCCGCGGCGCCGATGTCGTAGCAGTCCACGAGACGCTTGAGCGAGTAGCGCATCTTGCTGACCGGATCGATGGCGCCCTCGGCGTGGTGCCGGCGCAGCGCGAGCGGGTCGACGCCCATGCCGTCGGCGAGCTCGTCGATGGCCGACTCGAGCGCGAACGTGCCCTCCACGTACCCGGGCGCGCGGAAGGCGGCGAGCGATCCGGTGTTGGTCACGACGCGGTGCGCGTGGGCGAGGATGCTCGGTACGTCGTACAGCCCCTTCGTCGGTCCGGTCGGGTCGGCGACCCAGCGCGCCTGGCCGACGTTCGACCACGAATCGTGCGCGATCGCCGTGATGCGCCCGTCCTTCCCGGCGATCTTCACGCGCTGGAGCGTCGCGGATCGGTTCCCCGCCGCGACGTTCTCCTCGCGGCGGTCGAGGACGCAGCGCACCGGCGCGCCGAGCTCGCGCGCGAAGAGCGCCGCGATGACGGTGTACTTGCCGATCCCGCCCTTCGAGCCGAAGCCGCCGCCCATGTGATCGCACAGCACGCGGATCTTCCCCAGCGGCAGGTGCAGCGCGGCGTGCAGCCCCTGGCGCACGCCGAAGACGTGCTGCGTCGACTCGTACACGGTCAGCTGATCGCCGTCCCAGGCCGCGACCGCGCCATGCGTCTCGAGGCAGTTGTGGAGCTGCGTCGACGTGCGATACGTCCCCTCGACGACGACGTCCGCGGACGCGAAGGCCTTCTTCACGTCGCCGCGCTCGTGGCGGTCGGCGTCGTGGACGTTCCCCTTCTCGTCGATGCGCGGCGCTGCGTCGTCGATCGCCTCCTCCAGGTCGACGACGTGGGGCAGGACCTCGTAGTCGACGACGATGAGGTCGAGCGCGGCATCCGCGGTCTCCTCGGTGTCGGCCGCGACGGCGGCGACCTCGTCGCCGACGAAGCGGACCTCCTCGCGGAAGATCGTCTCCTCGCCGCGGAACGCGGTCTTCGGCGTGTTGAAGCGGTGGAGCACGGCGCGCACGCCGGGGAGGGCGAGCGCCCGGCTGGGGTCGACGTGCCGCACCCGGGCCCGCGGGTGCGGGCTGCGGAGGATGCGCGCGTGGAGCATCCCGGGGAGCCGGACGTCGTGCGTGTATCGGGCCCGCCCCGTCACCTTGGCCGCGCCCTCGACGCGCCGGTGCGCGCGGCCGACGATCCCGAGCTGGGCGCCCTCCGGCCACGCTTCGGCGTCCTCGTCCTGCACCAGGGCGAGCTGCTCCATGACCTCACCCTCGAACTCATTGCGCGTGCGGACGACGCGCGTCCTGCCTCGCTCGTCCTTCATTTCGTTGCTTTACGCGCCGCCGCGAGCGCGGCCTCGACGATGTTCGGGTACGCGCCGCAGCGACAGAGGTTGCCGGACACCGCGCGCATGACGTCGTCCGCCGTCGGCGTCGCGTTAGCGCGAAGGAGCGCGACCACCGACATGATCTGCCCGGGCGTGCAGAAGCCGCACTGGAAGGCGTCGTGCGCGACGAACGCCTCCTGCACCGGATGCAGCTCGCCGTCGCGCGCGAGGCCCTCCACCGTCTCGACCGACCGCCCCGCGCAGGTGACCGCGAGCGTCATGCACGCGTACACCGGTCGCCCGTCGACGAGCACCGTGCACGCGCCGCACGTCCCCTCGTCGCACACCTTCTTCGCGCCCTGCAGCCCGAGGTCGTCGCGCAGCGCGTCGAGGAGCGTGCGGTGCGGCGGGACGTGGAGCGGCGCTCGCATCCCGTTGACGTCGACCTCGACGTCGACCGCGCCGGGGCCGAGGGGTCTCACCGTGGGCACGCCCGAAGCCTATCAACTAGCCTTCCCCGCGCTAGTTGCCGTTCGGGAGGCATGTGATGGCGATCGAGCGCGTCGGCGTCGTGGGCTTCGGGGCGATGGGATCGGGGATCGCGCAGGTGTGCGCCTCCGCGGGATGCTCGGTGACGGTGCGCGAGGTCGATCAGGCGGCCATCGACCGAGGCTGGAAGGGCATCGATAGCTCGCTCGCACGCGTCGTGAAGGCCGGACGGATGGCGGAGGACGAGGCGAAGGCCGCCCGCGCGCGGATCGGCGCGGCGACGACGTTCGACGCGTTCGCCGACCGCGACCTCGTCATCGAGGCGGTCCTCGAGATCGCCGACGTGAAGCGCAAGGTCTTCGAGGAGCTCGATCGCCTGTGCCCGCCGTCGACGATCTTCGCCTCGAACACGTCGAGCCTCCCCATCGTCGACATGGCCGTCACGACGAAGCGCCCGCAGCGCTTCGCGGGGCTCCACTTCTTCAACCCCGCGCCGGTCATGCCGCTCGTCGAGGTCGTGCAGGCGGTCACGACGAGCGACGAGACGGTGGCCACGCTGAAGGCATTCGTCCAGAGGATCGGGAAGGTGCCGGTCGTCTCGAAGGACGTCGCCGGGTTCATCGTCAACCGGCTCCTCGTGCCCTACATGCTCGACGCCATCCGCGTCCTCGAGCAGGGCATCGCGAGCGTCGAGGACATCGACACGGCGGTGAAGAACGGGCTTCGCCACCCGATGGGCCCCTTCGAGCTGCTCGACTACACCGGCCTCGACATCGCGTACCACGTGGCGAACGTGTTCTTCGAGGAGTTCAAGGAGCCGCGCATGGCCCCGCCGCCGCTGCTCAAGCGGATGGTCGCGGCCGGGCGTCTCGGGAAGAAGACGGGGCGCGGCTTCTACGAGTGGGACGACAAGGGGATCAAGAAGTAGCGGCGGAGGCGGTCGACGCCCGCAAGGCGGCGATCTGGAGCGTCCTGGCCGCGCTCGGGCACCTCGGACTCGTCGCCGTCGGCGCGGGACACGCCGCCTCCGACGCGCTCCTCGCGATCGCGTATCCGCTCATGCTCCCGCTCGTCGCCGTACTGCACGTCCGTCATGCACCGGTGCGTCGCAGCGGCGCCGTCCTCGGAACGCTCGCGGGCGTCGCCGTCGTCGCGATCGGACCGCTGGCGGCGGTCGAGCCCCGTCTGCTGCCGACCGCGCTCGTCTCGCTCACGGTCTGGTGGTGGACGATCGGGAAGATGTGGCTGGAGACGGGCGTCCTCGCCCGTGCGCTCGGCGTCATCAGCGCGCTCCTCGCGGCGCTCGCGCTCGTCGCGGCTGCTCTCCCCATCGTCATTGCCGCCGCGACGGCGAGCGCGGTCGCGGCGGGAGGCCACGTCGTGGTCGCGCTGTGGTTGATCGCCGTCGCCGCCGCGCTGTGGAGACGGCCGGACGTACCATCGGCCTGACGATGGCGGTCCGAACGAAGACCTCTCCCCAGGCCACGCGGCCGCGTCACGAAGCACTCGGTCTGACGCTCGACGACGTCACGGGCATGTACCGGAAGATGCTCGAGTGCCGGATGATCGGCGAGCGGATGATGCAGCTCAACCGCATGGGCCGCGCCGCGTTCGTCGGCGTCGCCGACGGCCACGAGGCCGCGGAGGTCGGATCGGCCTGGTGCATCCGCAAGGGCACGGACTGGGTGCACCCCTACTACCGCGACGTCGGCGTCGCGCTCGTGCTCGGCCAGGACGCCAGGGATCAATTCCTCGGCGTCTTCGCCAAGGCGACCGATCCGAACTCGGCGGGGCGCCAGATCGTGAACCAGTTCAGCGACCCGGACGCGAAGATCGTGACCGGATCGGTCTGCATCGCGACGCAGTTCCCGCAGGCGGCCGGCATCGGCCTCGCGCTCAAGATGCGCCACGAGGACGCCATCGTCTTCACCTACGGCGGCGACGGCGCGACGAGCCCCGGCGACTTCCACGAGGCCGTCAATTTCGCCGCGATCCACGACCTGCCTGTCGTGTTCATCATCGAGAACAACCTCTACTCGATCTCGACGCCGAACGCGCTGCAGATGTCGGCGGCGCCGCACGAGCGCGCCAAGGGCTACGGCATCCCCGGGCTCCTCGCCGACGGGATGGACGTCCTCGACGTCTACGAGAAGACCAAGGAGGCGGTGGAGCGCGCCCGGCGCGGCGAGGGACCGTCGATCGTCGAGACCAGGTGCTACCGCTACCGTCCGCACTCGAGCGACGACGACGACAGCCGCTACCGCTCGAAGGACGAGGTCACCGAGTGGCTCGCGCGCGACCCGGTCGCGCGCGGACGCGCGTACCTGCTCGAGCAGGGCGTCGCCGAGGCCGAGCTCGACGCGATGCGCGCCGAGATCGCCGCCGACATCGAGAGGGCCATCGACGCCGCGGAGGCCGAGCCCGACCCGCGGCCGGAAGACCTCCTGCGGCACGTCTACGCGGAGGGGCACGCGCTCCCCGACGGCACGCGCGCCTAGAGACCCGCTCCGTGCGGGCGCTGGCCGGCCTCGCGCTCCTCGCGGTCGTCTCGGCGTGCAGCGCCGTCGCGCCGCCGGTCGCGACGCCCACGCCGACGCCGCAGCACGGCGTCCTCGCCGTCACCGCCCTCCTCGACCTCAGCGGGCCGCGTGCCGCGATCGGCACCGCGCAGCGCGACGCGCTGCAGCTGTGGCTCGACCAGCAGCAGGGAAAGACGCGCTTCCCGGTGAAGCTGCACGTCGTCGACGCCGGCGGCAGCGAGGCCAAGCTCCTCCTCGATCTCCACGCCGCCGCGGTCGATGCGGCGAGCGACGCCGTCATCGTCGGCGCTCCCGTCATCTACGACGCGACCTTCGGCGCGGCGGTCGAGGCCGCGGCGCTGCCCGTCCTCTTCACGCTGCCGCTTCCGGACGATCCCGTCGCGGGCGACCCCGGCGGACGCTGGGCCTTCGCGCTCGCGCCGGCGCTCGCGCACCTCGCGTCGGACGAGGTCAACGACGCCGTGCTGCGCCGGACGCTGAGCCCGTCGCTCGTGCTCAGCGGCCCGCGCGAGCAGGTCGATCTCGCCGCGGACGCGCTCGAGGCGGAGCTTCAGGCTCGCGAGCTGGACCGCCTGACGCGGATCCCCCTGCCCACCGACGGCAGCGTCCCGCCGGTCGTGCGCTCGAGCCTGTCGGTCCTGCGGAGCGTTCACTGCACCGCCCCGGCCTCGTCGTGCGCCGCCGTCGCGCGGGCCGCGCAGTCGATGGGCGCGCCGACCTTCTTCTACCTCTCGTACCTCACCACGCCGCGCGATCTGCAGGATCACAAAGAGCTCGCCGCGCGCGCGGTGTGGCCCTCGAGCGCGCGCATCCTGCCCTTCAACGGACGTCCCCTGACCCCCGAGAACCAGGCGCGCGACGCCTTCATGCGCGCCTTCGGCGACCGCTTCGGGACGCCGAGCGCGCACGCCGCGACGGCGTACGACGCGCTCTCGCTGCTGACGGCCGCCGCGGACGCGGCCGGTCCGGACGACCGCGGCGCGCTGCGGAGCGCGCTCGAGAGGATCACGATGCCGCTCATCGCGACGACGTACACGTTCGGACCGGACCGCCACGCCGGCGACGACCTCCACGACGTCACGTACGTCCGGTGGACCGGCTCCGCCGTCGCGCCCGCGCTCGCGGCGACGCTCGGGACGGGCATCGCCACGCCGACGCCTTCGCCGACGGCATCGCCGACGGCGACGGGCAGCGCGCGCCCATGAGCAGCGACCTCGACCGCCTCGTCTACGACTGGAACCGCGACGGCCGCGCGCAGAAGGCCGGCTATCGCATGGTCGAGCTCGACGACGAGACGCTCCGCGACGGCCTCCAGGGTCCGTCGGTGCGCAACCCCTCGACCGCGGTGAAGAAGCGTCTCCTCCACCTCATGGACGCGCTCGGCATCGACAGCGCGGACATCGGGCTGCCCGGCGCGTCCGACCGCGCGCGCGCCGAGATCGTCGAGCTCGCGCGCGAGACGACGAAGCTCTCCAAGCTGAGGCCCAACCAGGCCATCCGAACGCATCCGACCGACGTGCGGGGCGCGATCCGCGCCGCCGTCGAGTCGGGCGTCCCTATCGAGACATGCGCCTTCATCGGCTCGTCCCCCATCCGCCGCTACGCCGAGGACTGGTCGCTCGACGCGATGCTCCAGAACGTGGAGGACTCCGTCACCGCGCTCGCGCAGGAGGGGCTGCCGGTCATGTTCGTGACCGAGGACACGACGCGCGCCGATCCCGCCACGCTCGTCGCCCTGTACGAGACGGCGATCGCGTGCGGCGCGAAGCGCATCTGCTTCTCCGACACCGTCGGGCACGCGACGCCGGACGGCGTTCGCAACCTGCTGAAGTTCGCGCGCGACGACATCGTGCGCGGGCGCGACGTGAAGGTCGACTTCCACGGCCACAACGACCGTGGGCTCGGGCTCGTCAACGCGCTCGCGGCGACGGAGCTCGCCGATCGCGTCCACGGCTGCGCCCTCGGGATCGGCGAGCGCGTCGGGAACAGCCCCATGGACCAGCTCCTGGTCAACCTCTACCTGTGGGGCTTCATCGACCGGGACCTCTCGCCGCTCGTCGAGTACGTGCAGCTCGTGTCGCGGGAGTGCGGCGTCGAGATCCCCCCGAGCTATCCGATGCTCGGGAGCGACGCGTTCCGGACGGCGACCGGCGTTCACGCCGCCGCGGTGGTGAAGGCGTTCCGCAAGAACGACCGCGCGCTCGCCGACCGCGTGTACTCCGGCGTGCCCGCGAGCGTGATCGGGCGCGAGCAGCTCATCGAGATCGGGCCGATGAGCGGCGAGTCCAACGTGGTCTTCTGGCTCGAGCAGCGCGGCTACGAGCCGACGCGCGAGCGCGTCGACCGCGTGATGGCGGCGGCCAAGGCGAGCGACCGGCTCCTCACCGAGGACGAGGTGCGCGCCGCGGCGGAGGCTCCGTCCGACTGATCGTGGAATAGGATCTCGTCCGTGACTGCCGTGCGGTACCGGCCCGGTCGGATCGCCCGGATCACGCTCGACCGGCCGAGCGTCCTCAACGCGGCCGACGAGGCCTGGGTCGCCGACCTCAACGCGTGCGCCGACGCCGCGGCCGTGGATCCCGCCGCGCGGGTCGTGGTGGTCGAAGGCGCGGGCACGTCCTTCTGCAGCGGTATCGACCTCAACGTCCTCGCCGCGGGGCGCATCGGGCGCTCCTGGTTCGAAGGCTGGGAGCGCGCGATGCGGGTCCTCGAGACGATGGACAAGCTCGTCGTCGCGGCGATCCACGGCTACTGCATCGGCGGCGGCCTCCAGGTCGCGCTCGCGTGCGACGTACGGGTCGCGCGCGACGACGCGGTGCTCGGCCTACCCGCGGTGAAGGAGGGCCTCATCCCCGGCCTCGGGGTCTGGCGGCTGCCGCGCTTCGTGGGACTCGGCCGCGCGCGGCGGATGGTGCTGACGGGCGAGGTGGTCGGAGCGCGCGAGGCCCTTGCCATCGGGCTCGTCGACGAGGTCGCGACGGCGGAGGGCTTCGCCGCGGCGGTCGAGGCGAGGGCCGAGCAGCTCGCCGGTGTCGCTTTCGCGAGCGCGATCGAAGCCAAGCATCTGCTCGACGGCGCGTTCGGCCCGTACGCCGCGGCGCTCGATGCGTATCTCGCCGCGCAGGAGCGCGCGCTGGCTGCGCCGGATCACGCCGCGGCGATGGCGGCCTGGCGCTCGCGGCGCGCCACGTAAGCGGAGCGGCCGCGGAGGGGAGCGGGGGCGGAGGGATGGCCAGCGGTACGCCGATCGAGCTGAGCGACCGATACCTGCGCGAGCGCGGGTCGGTCTACCTGAGCGGCATCCACGCCCTGGTGCGGATGCCCATCGATCAGCACCGGCGCGACGCGAGGGCGGGGCTGCGGATCGGCACGCTGATCAGCGGCTACCCGGGATCGCCTCTGGCCGGCTACGACCTCCAGCTGCAGCGGGCGCGCGCGGTGCTCGATCGCCATGACATCCGGCATCGCCCGGGGCAGAACGAGGAGCTCGCCGCGACCTCGCTCATCGGAACGCAGATGCTGGACCGCTACCCGCACAGCCGCTACGACGGCGTCCTGGGGATCTGGTACGGCAAGGGGCCGGGGGTGGACCGCAGCGGGGACGCGCTCAAGCACGGCAACTTCGCCGGCACGAGCCGGCACGGAGCGGTGGTCCTTCTCAGCGGCGAGGACCACGAGGCCAAGTCGTCGACCATGCCGTATCAGGACGACTACGCGTTCGTGAGCGCCGGCATCCCGATCCTCTACCCCGCGACGATCGCGGACCTCCTCGAGCTCGGAGCCCACGCCGTGGGCATCTCGCGGTACTCCGGCTGCTGGGTCGCGCTGAAGCTCGCGAGCGCGCTGTGCGACGGAGGAGCGACGCTCGAGGTCGACGCCTATCGACCCGCCGTCATCGAGCCGGAGCTGGAGATCGATGGCCGGCCGTTCCACAAGAGGACCGACTTCGGCTTCTTCCCGGGGACGACGATCGATATGGAGCGGCACCTCCACTACGAACGGCATCCGGCGGTCCGCGCCTACGCGCGAGCGAACGGCGTCGACCGCGCCATCACCCGCTCCGCGCGGGATCGACTGGGCATCATCGCCAGCGGCAAGAGCTTCTCGGACACCGCGCAGGCACTGCGGGACATGGGGCTGGATGACGACGTCCTCGCCGCGAACGGCGTCCGGATGCTGCAGCCGCGCCTGATCTACCCCATCGACGAGACAGCGGTGCGCGACTTCGCGCAGGGCCTCGACCTCGTGATCGTCATCGAGGAGAAGCGCCCCTTCGTCGAGCAGCAGGTGCGAGACGCTCTCTACGGGACGCCCGGCGCCCCGCGGGTCATCGGGAAGCTCGACGAGCGCGGCGAGACGCTCTTCCCGATCCAGGGCGGGCTGGACGCCGACGCCATCGCGGAGCGCCTCGGTCCGCGCCTCGTCGAGCGCGGCCTCAGCGGCGCCGTCGCCGCGCGTCTCGAGGAGATCCGGCGGGTCCGGGCGCGACGGTACGCGCCGTACGCGCTGCGGATGCCGAACTACTGCTCGGGATGCCCGCACAACACCTCGACGGTCCTCGCCGACGGGCAGGTGGCCTGGGGAAGCCCCGGCTGCCACTCGTTCGCCGAGGTCATGGAGCAGCCGGAGCGACGGATCGAGGCCATGACGCAGCTCGGCGGAGAGGGCCTGCCGTGGCTCGGCCTCGCGCCCTTCACCGACAAGCCGCACATGATCCAGAACGTCGGCGACGGCTCCTTCTTCCACTCGAGCCATCAGAACGTCCGCTTCGCCGTCGCCGCCGGCGTCGACCTGACGTTCAAGCTCCTCTACAACGGCGCGGTCGCGAACACCGGCGGTCAGGCGCCGGTGGGCGGGGTGAGCGTTCCCGAGGTCACCCGGCTCCTCGAGCTCGACGGGGTGACCCGAACGGCCATCGTGACCAAGGAGCCGAAGCGCTACGCGCGCGCCCGCCTCGCCGCTAACACGACGGTCCATCCCGCGTCCGACCTCACGCGCGTCGAGACGGAGCTCGAGCACGTCCGTGGCGTGACGGTGCTCATCTACGACGACGACTGCGCGAACGAGCGGCGCCGCCAGGAGAAGCGCGGGACGCGGCCGCGGCCCACTCGCTTCGTCGCGATAAACCCCGAGGTGTGCGAGGCGTGCGGTCACTGCGGGCAGCTGACGAATTGCATGTCGCTCCAGAAGATCGAGACGGAGCTCGGTCCGAAGACGTTCATCCACCAGTCGTCCTGCGACCACGACCGCTCGTGCGTCAACGGCGACTGCCCGTCCTTCATGGTGGTGGAGGTCGAGCCCGGCAGCGCTCTCGCGCGGCCGGCCACGCCGTCGCTCGGCGCCGACGCGCTGCCGGAGCCGGCGGCGCCCGCGCGGCTCGACCGGCCGTACCACATCCACATGCCGGGGGTCGGCGGGACGGGCATGATCACGCTGAACGCGCTCCTCTGTCACGCGGCGCTCATCGACGGCGTCCACGCCGTCAGCTACGACCAGACCGGCGCCGCGCAGAAGTGGGGCGCCGTCGTCTCCAGCTGCGTGATCTCGGCGGTGGACCTGCGCGAGCCGCCCGGCCGGGTCACGCTCGGCAGGGCCGATCTCTACCTCGTGTGCGACCTCCTCGGCGGCGTCGCCCCTCTCAACCTCGACCGCTGCGACCCCGGGCGGACGGCCGCCGTCGTCAACACGACGTTCTTCCCCACCGCGGGGTCGATCCTGGATCCCTTCTACTCCGCTCCGACGCGGCCGATGCTGTCCGCGATACGCGGGGCCACGCGGACGGCGACGGAGCTCGAAGCGCGGCGGATCGCGGAGACGCTCTTCGGCGATCACATGATGACCAACCTCGTCCTGCTCGGCGCCGCGTATCAGTCCGGCCTCGTCCCCCTCTCGGCGGCGAGCATCGAGCGGGCGATCGCGCTGAACGACGTCCAGGTCGAGATGAACGTCCAGGCGTTCCGCTACGGCCGGCTGGCCGTCCACGATCCCACGGCGGTCGCGCTGCTCGTCTCGCCGAGGGGACGCACGGCCGACGAAGAGCGCGCCGCACGCCGGACCGCCTCGTCGGATCCCGCCGCCTACGAACGGCTGCTCGACCGCGCCGGGAGCTTGGACGAGGGGTCACGGCGGCTCCTGGCCGTGCGGGTCGCGGAGCTGATCGCGTACCAGGACGCGCGGTATGCCGCGGCCTTCGTCGACCTGGTGCTCCGGGTGGCGGAGCGGGAGCGGTCCGTGGTCGACGGTGAGCCGCGCATCACCCACGCCGTGATCCGACAGCTCTACAAGCTCATGGCCTACAAGGACGAGTACGAGGTCGCGCGCCTCCACCTGAAGGAGGACGCGCGCGCGTGGGTGCGCGGGCAGTTCGCGCGCCCGACGTCCGTCCGCTACCTGCTGCATCCGCCTCTCCTGCGCGCGCTCGGGCTCCGCCACAAGATCGAGCTGGGCGCGTGGGCCGATCCGCTCCTGGGGCTCCTGCGCGCGATGCGGCGCCTGCGGGGGACGCCGTTCGATCCGTTCGGGCACACGCGCGTGCGCCGCGAGGAGCGGCGGCTCGTCGGCTGGTATCGCGAGGCGGTCGAGCGCGGCCTCGGCGTCCTCGCTCCCGACAGCTATGAGCGCGTCCTGGCGATCGCGAGCGTGCCCGACGGGATCCGCGGCTACGAGGAGATCAAGCTGCGGAGCATCGACGCGGCCACGGCGCGCATGAGCGAGCTGCTCACGGGACTGAGCTGAGCCGCGAGGCGCGGGCATCGTCGCCGAGCGTGGCCTCGGTGGACGCCGCGTCGTCGCGCCGGCGACTCGCCGCGCGAGCGGTCAGGGCGGGGACGATGCCGCTCGGGAGGAGCAGCATCACGACGATCAGCACGAGGGCGTAGACGGCGTACGAGAGCACGGCCGGTACCTGGGTGGGCATCCCGGGGAGCGAACCGACCTCCTGCAGCAGCTGCACCACGAGCGTGACGACGGCGGCGCCGACGAGGGACCCCCACACCGCGCCGAGGCCACCGACCGCGGCCATGACCAGGAACTGGATGGACAGCAGGATGGGGAACGACCCGGGCGCGATGTAGCTGAGGAAGAAGGCGTAGATCGCGCCGGCCAGGCCGGCGTACGCGGCCGAGAGCGCGAAGACCATCACCTTGTAGGCGGCCACCGGCACGCCGGCCGCGGCCGCGGCGGACTCGCTCGTCGCCAGCGCGCGCAGCGCGCGCCCCGGGCGGGACCGGACGACGTTGCGCGTGACCAGGAACACGGCCGCGACGGCGACCCAGGTGACGTACGCGTACTCCACGGGGGTGACCGCCTGGACGCCCCCGAGCCCCAGCGGCGGGATGCCGCGCAGGCCGATGTCACCGCCGGTCAGGTCGCCCGCCTCGGCGATGAAGGTGAGAAGGATCAGCTGGAAGGCGAGCGTGCCGAAGGCCAGGTAGTGCCCGCGCAGGCGCAGCAGCGGGACGCCGATGGCGGCGGCGATCGCCGCCGCGACCACGGTGCCGGCGAGCAGGCCGAGGGCGGGTGGCGCGCCGCGCACCGCCGGTATCGCGGCCGCGTAGGCGCCGATGGCGTAGAAGGCCGCCTGTCCGAGGGACACCTGGCCGGCGAAGCCCATGAGCAAAGAGAGGCCGCAGGTCACGATCGCGTACAGCCCGATGAACACGTACAGGCTCTGCCATTCCGGGGGGAGCAGGGGCGGCAGGGCCAGCGTCGCCGCCGCCAGGACCGCGACGACGACGCGCCGCGATCGAGCGCGCGGTCCGATCACTCCTCGCTCGGTGCGCGGCGGCTCGCCTGCCACAGCATGAGCGCGAGCATGACGGCGAGCGCGATCGCCGTCTCGTACGAGGAGCGGTAGTACCCCGCCACCATCGCCTCCGCCACGCCGAGGACGAGGCCGCCGGCGAACGCCGTGACCGGCCTCACCAGCCCGCCGAAGATCGCGGCGGCGAAGCCGTTGACGGCGATCCCGACGTCGGAGTCGAACTGGACCGGCTGCAGCGGGGTCAGGAGCACGCCGGCGAGGCCGCCCAGCCCACCCCCGACCGCGAACGCCAGCAGCCCCATGCGCCACACGTCGATGCCCATGAGGCGCGCCGCGCGCTGGTCGCTGGAGCATGCGGTGAGGGCCATGCCGAGGTAGGTCCGCCCGAAGAGGAGCGCGAGCGCCAGGAACGTCACCACCGCGGCGCCGACGATGAGGACGTATTGCCGCTGCATGCTCACTCCGCCTATCGCGAGCAGGCCGGACAGGCCCTCGTAGGAGATGGGGTGATCGCCCCACGTGGTGATCACGACCGCGTAGCTGAAGATGGCCAGGCCGAGAGTGACGATGAGCGACGCGAGCGGGGGCGTCCCGCGGCGGCCGAGCGCGACCAGGCCCACCACGAGACCGATGGCCGCCGTGATCAGCACCGCCAAGCTCTCCGCGAGCCCGTGCGCGACGCCGGCCTGGAGGAGGCTGTAGGCCAGGAACCCGCCGAGGACGGCGAACACGCCCTGGGCGAAGTTGATCACCCCGGTGACGCGGTAGATGACCACGAACCCGGTCGCGACCAGGGCGAACGTCGACCCGCTCGCGATCCCCGCGGCGAGGTACTGAAGGAAGAGCGTCACGCTTCGTACGCTCCACCGAGGTAGGCGGCCTGCACCGCGGGACTGTTCCGCAGCTGTTCCGAGGGGCCGGTCAGGGCGATGCGGCCGGCCTCGATGACGTAGGCGCGGGAGCAGATGTCGAGCGCGAGGCGCGCGTTCTGCTCGACGAGGAGGATGGCCATGCCCGACCGGCGGTTGAGGTCCTGCAGGTGCTCGGCGAGCGTGTCCACGATCTGCGGCGCCAGCCCGAGCGACAGCTCGTCGACGGCCAGCAGGTCGGGCTGGCCCATGAGCGCGCGGCCGACGGCGACCATCTGCTGCTCGCCGCAGGAGAGCGAGCCCGCCTTGCGGCGGCGCAGCTCGACCAGGTGGGGGAAGAGCTCGTAGACAGGGCCGACGCGGCGGTCGCGCACGCGCCAGGCCCCGAGGCGAAGGTTGTCCTCGACGGTCATCTCCGGGAAGAGCCGGCGGCCCTCGGGCACCTGAGCGAGCCGCCCGCGCAGCTCGATCCGTCCCGCGGCGGGCGCGACGAGCCCCGAGACGGTGTCGAGCAGCGTCGTCTTGCCGGCGCCGTTGGGGCCGACGAGGGCGACCATCTCCGCTCGCCCGACGGCGAGGTCGACGCCGTCGAGCGCGGTGGCCGCGCCGTAGCGGACGACGAGATCGTGGACCTCGAGGAGGGGCTCGGAGCCCTCAGGCACTGGCCCGCTCCCGGCCGAGATAGGCGGCGATGACGGCGGGGTCGCGGCGGATCTCGTCGGGTACGCCGCTGGCGATCACGCGCCCGCGGTCCATGACCGTGATGGCGCTCGCCAGCCGCGTCACGAACCGCACGTCGTGCTCGACGAGGAGGATCGCCAGGCCCTCGGCCCGCAGCTGAGCGAGCAGCGCCGAGAGCGACTCGCGCTCCGCCCAGCGCAGACCCGAGGCGGGCTCGTCGAGCAGGAGCACGCGCGGGCGGCCGCACAGGGCGCGCGCGACCTGGACGCAGCGCTGCTGGCCGAGCGGCAGCGACTCCGCGGCTCGCGACGCGAGGTGCGGCAGGCCGACGCGCTCGAGCGCCGAAGCCGCCTGCTCGCGGATCTCCGCCTCCTCGCGGCCGTGGAGCGGCAGCCGGAGCGCCGCGTCCAGGAGGCCGTGACGGGTCCAGGAGTGCGCTCCGACCATCACGTTCTCGAGCACGGTCATCCCGCGGAACAGGCGCACGGCCTGGAAGGCGATGGA
>JAGWSB010000080.1 GCA_028876375.1 Chloroflexota bacterium
CTCCTCGAGCTCGGAGCCCACGCCGTGGGCATCTCGCGGTACTCCGGCTGCTGGGTCGCGCTGAAGCTCGCGAGCGCGCTGTGCGACGGAGGAGCGACGCTCGAGGTCGACGCCTACCGGCCCGCGATCGTCCAGCCGGAGCTGGAGATCGACGGCCGGCCGTTCCGCAAGAGGACCGACTTCGGCTTCTTCCCGGGGACGACGATCGATCTCGAGCGCCACCTCCACTACGAGCGGCATCCGGCGGTCCGCGCCTACGCGCGCGCGAACGGCGTCGACCGCGTCGTCACGCGCTCCGCGCGGGACCGACTGGGCATCATCGCCACCGGCAAGAGCTTCTCGGACACCTCTCAGGCGCTGCGGGACATGGGGCTGGATGACGGCCTCCTCGCCGCGAGCGGCGTCCGGACGCTGCGGCTGCGCCTGATCTACCCGATCGACGAGAGAGCGGTGCGTGACTTCGCTCAGGGCCTCGACCTGGTGATCGTCATCGAGGAGAAGCGCCCCTTCGTCGAGCAGCAGGTCCGAGACGCTCTCTACGGGACGCCCGGCGCCCCGCGGATCATCGGGAAGCTCGACGAGCGCGGCGCGGCGCTCTTCCCGATCCAGGGAGGGCTGGACGCCGACACGATCGCGGAGCGCCTCGGTCCGCGCCTCCTGGAGCGCGGCCTCACGGGAGCCATCGCCGCGCGTCTCGAGGCGATCCGAGGGGTCCGCGCGCGGAGGTACGCGCCCTACGCGCTGCGGATGCCGAACTACTGCTCGGGGTGCCCGCACAACACCTCGACGGTCCTCGCCGACGGGCAGGTGGCCTGGGGAAGCCCGGGGTGCCACTCCTTCGCCGAGGTGATGGAGCAGCCGGAGCGGCGGATCGAGGCCATGACGCAGCTCGGCGGAGAGGGCCTGCCGTGGCTGGGCCTCGCGCCCTTCACCGACAAGCCGCACATGATCCAGAACGTCGGCGACGGGTCCTTCTTCCACTCGAGCCAGCAGAACGTCCGCTTCGCCGTCGCCGCCGGCGTCGACCTGACGTTCAAGCTCCTCTACAACGGCGCGGTCGCGAACACCGGCGGCCAGGCGCCGGTGGGCGGCATGGGGGTCCCCGAGGTCACGCGGCTCCTCGAGCTCGACGGTGTGACCCGGACGGCCATCGTCACCAAGGAGCCGAAGCGCTACGCGCGCGCGCGCCTCGCCGCGAACACGACGGTGCATCCGGCGTCCGACCTGACGCGCGTCGAGACGGAGCTCGAGCGCACCCGCGGCGTGACGGTGCTCATCTACGACGACGACTGCGCGAACGAGCGGCGGCGCCAGGAGAAGCGCGGCACGCGCCCGCGGCCCACCCGCTTCGTCGCCATCAACCCCGAGGTGTGCGAGGCGTGCGGCCACTGCGGGCAGCTGACGAACTGCATGTCGCTCCAGAAGATCGAGACGGAATTCGGCCCCAAGACGTTCATCCACCAGTCGTCCTGCGATCACGACCGCTCGTGCATCAACGGCGACTGCCCGTCCTTCATGGTGGTGGAGGTCGAGCCCGGCAGCGCTCTCGCGCGGCCGGCCACGCCGGCGCTCGACGCCGACGCCTCACCCGAGCCGGCGACGCCGGCGCGGCTCGACCGGCCCTACCACATCCACATGCCGGGGGTCGGCGGGACGGGCATGATCACGCTGAACGCGCTCCTCTGCCACGCGGCGCTCATCGACGGCGTCCACGCCGTCAGCTACGACCAGACCGGCGCCGCGCAGAAGTGGGGCGCCGTCGTCTCCAGCTGTGTGATCTCGGCCGGCGACCTTCGCGACCTGCCGGGCCGGGTCGCGCTGGGCGGGGCCGACCTCTACCTCGTGTGCGACCTCCTCGGCGGGGTCGCTCCTCTCAACCTCGACCGCTGCGACACCGGGCGGACGGCGGCGGTGGTCAACACGACGTTCTTCCCCACCGCGGGGTCGATACACGATCCCTTCTACTCCGCTCCGACGGCTTCGATGCTGTCCGCGATACGCGAGGCGACGCGGAGGACGATCGGGCTCGAAGCGCGGCGGATCGCGGAAGCGCTCTTCGGCGACCACATGATGACCAACCTCGTCGTTCTCGGCGCCGCGTATCAGTCCGGCCTCGTCCCTCTTTCGGCGGCGAGCATCGAGCGGGCGATCGCGCTGAACGACGTCCAGGTCGAGATGAACACTCAGGCGTTCCGCTACGGGCGGCTGGCCGTGCACGATCCCGCGGCCGTCGCCCGGCTCGTCTCGCCGAGGGGCCGCACCTCCGACGAAGAGCGCGAAGCGCGCCGGCCGGCCTCGTCGGACCCCGTCGCCTACCAGCGGCTCCTCGACCGCGTCTGGCACTTGGACGAAGCGTCGCGGCGCCTCCTCGCGGTGCGGGTCGCGGAGCTCATCGCCTATCAGGACGCGCGCTACGCCGCGGCCTTCGTCGACCTGGTGCTCCGGGTGGCGGAGCGGGAACGGTCGGTCGTCGGCGGCGAGCCGCGCATCACGCACGCCGTGATCCGCCAGCTCTACAAGCTGATGGCCTACAAGGACGAGTACGAGGTCGCGCGCCTCCATCTGAAGGGGGAGACGCGCGCGTGGGTGCGCGGGCAGTTCGCGCGCCCGACGTCCGTCCGCTACCTGCTGCATCCGCCCCTCCTGCGCGCGCTCGGGCTCCGGCACAAGATCGAGCTGGGCGCGTGGGCCGACCCGGTCCTCGGGCTCCTGCGGGCGATGCGGCGCGTGAGAGGGACGCCGTTCGATCCGTTCGGGCACACGCGGGTGCGGCGCGAGGAGCGGCGCCTCGTCGGCTGGTATCGCGAGGCGATCGAGCGGGGGCTCGCCGTCCTCGCGGCGGACACGTACGAACGCGTCCTCGAGGTAGCGAGCGTGCCCGAGCGGATCCGCGGCTACGAGGGGATCAAGCTGCGGGGCATCGAGGCCGCCACCGCGCGCATGAACGAGCTGCTCACAGGACTGAGCTGAGCCGCGAGGCGCGCGCGTCGTCCCCCGCCGTCGCCTCGGTCGGCGCGACGTCGTCCCGCCGGCGCCTCGCCGCGCGGGCGGTCAGGGCGGGCACGATGCCGCTCGGTAGCAGCAGCATCACGACGATGAGCACGAGGGCGTAGACGGCGTACGAGAGCACGGCCGGGATCTGCGTGGGCATCCCGGGCAGCGACCCGATCTCCTGCAGCAGCTGCACCAGCAGCGTGACGACCGCCGCGCCGACGAGCGACCCCCACACCGCGCCGAGGCCGCCGACCGCGGCCATGACGAGGAACTGGATGGACAGCAGGATGGGGAACGACCCGGGCGCGATGTAGCTCAGGAAGAACGCGTAGATGGCGCCCGCGAGGCCGGCGTACGCGGCCGAGAGCGCGAAGACCCTCACCTTGTAGGCGGCGACGGGCACGCCCGCCGCGGCCGCCGCGGACTCGCTCGTGGCCAGCGCGCGCAGCGCGCGTCCGGGCCGCGAGCGCACCAGGTTGCCCGTGACGAGGAACACGGCGGCGACGGCGATCCAGGTGACGTATGCGTATGCGAGCGGCGTGACGGCCTCGACGCCGCCGATCCCGAGCGGCGGGATGCCTCGCAGGCCGATGTCGCCGCCGGTGAGGTCGCCGGCCTCGGCGATGAAGGTGAGCACGATCAGCTGGAAGGCGAGCGTGCCGAAGGCCAGGTAGTGCCCGCGCAGGCGCAGCAGCGGGACCCCGATGGCCGCGGCGATCGCGGCCGCCACGACGGGGCCGGTGAACAGCCCGAGAACGGACGGGACGCCGTGCACCGCCGGGATCGCCGCCGCGTAGGCGCCGATCGCGTAGAAGGCCGCCTGTCCGAGCGACACCTGCCCGGCGAAGCCCATGAGCAGCGAGAGCCCGCACGTCACGATCGCGTACAGCCCGACGAACACGTAGAGGCTCTGCCAGTCCGGGGCGAGCAGCGGCGGCAGGGCCAGCGACACGGCGAGGGCGGCCGCGACGACGACGCGCCGACGGCGAGCGCTCGGCGCCATCACTCCTCGGTCGGTCCGCGCCGGCTCGCCTGCCACAGCATGAGCCCGAGCATCACGGCGAGCGCGATGGCCGTCTCGTACGACGAGCGGAAGTACCCGGCGACCATTGCCTCGGCAACGCCGAGGACGAGGCCGCCGGCGAACGCGGTGGCCGGGCGCACCAGCCCGCCGAAGATCGCGGCGGCGAAGCCGTTCACCGCGATGCCGACGTCGGAGTCGAACTCCACCGGCTGCAGCGGGGTCAGGAGCACGCCCGCGAGCCCGCCGAGCGCGCCGCCCACCGCGAACGCCAGGAGGCCCATGCGCCACACGTCGATCCCCATCAGGCGCGCCGCGCGCTGGTCGCTCGAGCACGCGGTGAGCGCCATGCCGAGATAGGTCCGCCCGAAGAAGAGCGCGAGCGCGAGGAACGTCGCGACGGCGGCGGCGACGATGAGGACGTACTGCCGCTGCATGCTCACCCCGCCGACGGCGAGCAGGCCCGAGAGCCCCTCGTAGGAGATGGGGTTGTCGCCCCAGATCGTGATGACGACCGCGTAGCTGAAGATCGCCAGGCCGAGGGTGACGATGAGCGACGCGAGGGGCGGCGTCCCGCGGCGCCCGAGCGCGACGAGGCCGAAGGCGAGCCCGATGGCCGCCGTGACGGCGACGGCCAAGCCCTCGGCGAGCCCGTGGGCCACGCCCGCGTGAAGGAGGCTGTAGGCGAGGAACCCGCCGAGGACCGCGAACACGCCCTGCGCGAAGTTGATCACGCCCGTCACGCGGTAGATGACCACGAACCCGGTCGCGACGAGGGCGAACGTCGACCCGGTCGCGATCCCCGCGGCGAGGTACTGGAGGAAGAGGCTCACTCTTCGTACGCCCCGCCGAGGTAGGCGGCCTGCACCTCGGGGCTGCGCCGCAGCTGCTCGGACGGCCCGGTCAGGGCGATGCGCCCGGCCTCGATGACGTAGGCGCGCGAGCAGATGTCGAGCGCGAGCCGCGCGTTCTGCTCGACGAGGAGGATGGCCATGCCCGACCGGCGGTTGAGGTCCTGCAGGTGCGCGGCGAGCATGTCCACGACCTGCGGCGCCAGTCCGAGCGACAGCTCGTCGACGGCCAACAGGTCGGGCTGTCCCATCAGCGCGCGGCCGACGGCGACCATCTGCTGCTCGCCGCAGGAGAGCGAGCCGGCCTTCCGGCGGCGCAGCTCGGCCAGGTGGGGGAAGAGCTCGTAGACCGGGTCGACGCGGCGGTCGCGCACGCGCCAGGCCCCCAGGCGAAGGTTGTCCTCTACGGTCATCTCCGGGAAGAGGCGGCGGCCCTCGGGCACCTGAGCGAGCCGGCCGCGCAGCTGGATGCGACCCGCGGCGGCGGCGACGAGACCCGAGACGGTGTCGAGCAGCGTCGTCTTGCCGGCGCCGTTGGGGCCCACCAGGGCGACCATCTCCGCTCGCCGGACGGAGATGTCGACGCCGTCGAGCGCCGTGGCCACGCCGTAGCGGACGACGAGATCGTGGATCTCGAGGAGGGGCTCGGAGCCCTCACGCACTGGCGCGCTCCCGGCCGAGATAGGCGGCGATGACCGCGGGGTCGCGACGGATCTCGTCGGGCGCGCCGGCGGCGATCACCCGTCCGCGGTCCATGACCGTGATGGCGCTCGCCAGCCCTGTCACGAACCGCACGTCGTGCTCGACGAGCAGGATCGCCAGGCCCTCGGCCCGCAGCTGAGCGAGCAGCTCCGAGAGCGACCCGCGCTCCGCCCAGCGCAACCCCGAGGCCGGCTCGTCGAGCAGGAGCACGCGCGGGCGGCCACACAGGGCGCGTGCGACCTGGACGCAGCGCTGCTGGCCGAGCGGCAGCGACTCCGCCGGTCGCGCCGCGAGGTGCAGCAGACCGACGCGCTCGAGCGCCGACGCCGCCTGCTCGCGGATCTCCGCCTCCTCGCGGCCGTGGAGCGGCAGTCGGAGCGCGGCGTCCAGGAGGCCGTGCCGGGTCCAGGAATGCGCTCCGACCATCACGTTCTCGAGCACGGTCATCCCGCGGAACAGGCGCACGGCCTGGAAGGCGATGGAGATGCCGAGCCTGGCGCGCGCGTGCGGAGGCAGACGCTCGACGCGCCGTCCCGCGAAGATCACTTGTCCCCGGTCCGCGCGGAGGTAGCCGCTGATGAGGTGGAAGAGCGTCGACTTCCCGGCTCCGTTGGGACCGATCAGCCCGTGCAGCTCTCCGCTCGGGACCGCGACGGAGGCGCCGTCGACGGCGACGACGCCTCCGAAGCTGCGCACGAGGTCACGCGCCTCCAGGACAGGAGGCGCGGGCACCCCGTGCGCTGCGGCCGGGTGCGATGCGACCTACTTGCCCTCCTTCAGCAGCGCCGCCGAGAACGCGGTCGGGACGAAGTCCCCGTTCTTGACGCGCGCGATCACCACGTCCGCGAGGCCGAGGCCGTAGTGATCCGTCTTGCTGAATCGGTACGTGCCTTCGGGCGTGGTCAGCGTCGAGCTCTCGAGGCCTTGCTGGATCTGGGACGCGGTCGCGCCGGTGCGCTTGATCGCGTCGGCGATCAGTTGCATGGCGTTGTAGCCGTCGAACGCGAACTGCGGCGGGTAGTAGCTGTTCGCCGTCTGGAATGCCTTGGTCATCGCGGCGGTGACCTTGCTGGCGGCGTTGGCGGACGGCAGGTATGGCCCCACGACGCCGAGCGAGGTCGCGACGATCACGTTCTCCGCCGCGGGGCCGGCGGGCTTGGCGTAGAGCGTGCTCGCCTCCGCGTGGCTCATGATCAGCGGGATGCTGAGTCCCTGGTCCTTGAACTGCTTGGTCAGGGTCACCGGGCCGGGCCCCGTGTCCCAGACCATCAGTGCTTGCGCCCCCGACGCCTTCACGTGGGTCAGCTGAGGGGTGTAGTTCGTCGTCGAGAAGTCGTTCGTCTCCTGGTCGATGAAGTCGACGCCGTACTTCGCCGCGTCGGCCTTCATGGCCTTCCACCCGAGCTCGGCGAAGGCGTTGGCGCTGTTGTAGAGGACCGCCATCTTGGTCAGGCCCTTGGCCTTCATGTACTGCAGCAGCCGATCGCCGACGGTCGCCGCCGTGGGCGGCGTCATGAACACGTAGGCATGCACCGGGTTCACCTGGTCGTCCGCGGCCGCGGTCGAGACGTACGGGATCTTCTCGCGATCGACGACCGGGATCACCGCGAGTGACGAGCCGGAGTACGACGAGCCGATGACCGCGACGACGCCGTCGCCGACGAGCTTGTTGTAGCTCGTGACGGCCTGGTCCGGCTTCGTCTGGTCGTCGAGGATGGTGAGGTCGATCTGGCGGCCGTTGATGCCGCCGGCCTTGTTGAGCTCGTCCTTGGCCTGCAGAGCGCCGAGCTTGTCGTTCGTTCCGAGGGCCGAGTACGCGCCCGTGAGCGAGGTGATCATCCCGATCTTTATCGGGCCGGATGAGCCTCCGATGCCGCCGGCGCAGGCCGTGCCTGCGAGAAGGGCTGCGCAGATGGCGAGCGCGATAGATCTCGACACGCCATCACCCCCATTCTTCTCCTGTTTGGCCTCACTGTGGTCGGAGTCCTTCTGAGCCTGGACGCGGCGATCAGCCTGCGCGCACCTCCTCCTCGGCCACGACGACCGGCGTCAGGGCGAGGCCGGCGCGGAGTGCGCGCAGCGCGCGCTCGGGATCGCCTCCGGGCGGGTGAGCCCGGATGGCCTCCTCGACGGCCGCGAGCGGGACCGCGTTCGTCGCGGCGACGAGCGCGCCGAGGGCGACGAGGTTCGCGCCGAGCGCCGCGCCGAGCACGCGACGGGCCTCGGCGACGAGCGGGAGGACGCGCGCGGCCCCGTCGGGTGTCGCCGCGGCGTCGCGGTCGACGAGCAGCAGACCGCCCGTCTCGAGGTCGCGGCGATAGCGCTCGAGCGCGGCGCGCGTGAGCGCGACGAGCACGTCGATGCGCGCGGCGATCGGAAAGGCGATCGGCGCCCGCGAGACGATCACGTCCGCTTTCGACGCGCCACCGCGCGACTCGGGACCGTACGCCTGCGAGTGCGTCGCATGCAACCCCGCGCGCACCGCGGCGTCGGCGAAGAGGAGCGCGGCGACGGCGATCCCCTGCCCTCCCGATCCGGCGACGCGCACCCGCAGCTCGGTCATGCCGGCCGTTCGTGCAGCACGCCCGTGCGGAGCGGCGGGGGGCCTTCGGCGGGGCGCGGCCGCAGCGAGCGCTTCGCCGCGAGCGTGCGGTCGACCCCGTCGAGCCGGCGGCGCTGCAGCTGGAGCATCTCGGGGCCCCGCCCGAGCTCGTTGTAGCGCCCGAAATACTCCGGGCAGTCGCTCGCGATCTCGAGGAAGGAGAAGCCGCGGTGGGCGATCCCGCGGGCGATGAGGGCGTCGAGCTCGAGCGGCAGCGAGGTCGCGCCGCGCGCGACGAAGGAGGCGCCCGCGGCGACGGCCAGGGCGCACGCGTCGAAGCTCCGCTCGCGCGCGCCGCGCGGCGTCGTGGTCGAGATCGCGCCGGGCTCCGCCGTCGGCGCGGCCTGCCCGCCGGTCATCCCGTACGTCTCGTTGTTCAGGAGCAGGCAGGTGAGGTCGACGTCGCGACGAGCGGCGTGGATGAGGTGGTTCCCGCCGATGGCGAGGCCGTCGCCGTCACCGGTGATGACGATCACCGTCAGCTCCGGGCGCGCGAGCTTCATCCCCGTCGCGAACGTGAGCGCGCGGCCGTGCGTCGTGTGCAGCGTGCAGCCGTCGATGTACCCGACGAGGCGGCTGGAGCAGCCGATCCCCGCGACGAACACGGTCCGGTCCCAGTCGAGCTCGAGCGACCTCGCGGCACGGAGCAGCGCCTTCAGCACGATCCCGTGCCCGCAGCCGGGACAGAGGATGTGCGGGAGCATCTGTCGCCGGAGGCGGTCGCGGTACTCGATACCGCTCACGCGAGCGCTCCGGCCGCGGACGCGACCGCGTGTGCGACGTCCTCGGGAGTGAGCGGCGTCCCGTCGGCGCGGAGACAGGCCTCGACCCGTGCGCGGCCCGCGACGACGCGTTCGACCTCGAGCAGCATCTGCCCGAGGTTCATCTCGGCGACGACGATCGTGTGCGCGCGCTCCGCGACGGCGCGCAGCTCCACGTCCGGGAACGGCCAGAGCGTGCGCGGGCGGAAGAGCCCGAGGCGCTCGCCGCGCGAGCGGGCGTCCGTGACCGCGCGCTCGGCGGCGCGCGCCGCGATCCCGTACGCGACGACGACGACCTCGGCGTCCTCGAGCCCGATGCCCGCGAACGACACGACGTCGTCGCGCGCCCGCGCGACCTTCTCCTGCAGCCGTCGGTGGAGCGCGCCCACGACGGCGGGCTCCTCGGTCGGCCGGCCGGCCTCGTCGTGCGTGAGCCCCGTCACGTGGAAGCGGTATCCCGTGCCGAAGTCGGCGAGCGGCGGGACGAGGTCGGCGTCCGGCGCGTACGGACGGTATGCGGCGGGCTCGACCGTCGGCCGGCGCCGCTCGGCGCGCGACAGGCGGAGCGACCCTGGGTCCACCGGCTCGCGCAGGTGGCCGACGACCTCGTCGTACAGCACGAGCGCGGGCAGGCGCAGCCGCTCGGACAGCGCGAACGCGAGCGAGGTGAGCTCGTAGATCTCGGACACCGACGCCGGCGCGAGCGCGACCACGGGGTGATCGCCGTGGGTCCCCCAGCGTGCCTGCATCACGTCGCCCTGCGAGGGACGCGTCGGCAGTCCCGTGCTCGGCCCGCCGCGCATGACGTCGACGACGACGCAGGGGATCTCGGCGAGCGCGGCGTAGCCGATGTGCTCCTGCATGAGGCTGAATCCCGGCCCGCTCGTCGCGGTCATCGCCGGGCTGCCGGCGAGCGACGCGCCGAGCACCGCGCCGAGCGACGCCATCTCGTCCTCCATCTGCATGAAGACGCCGCCGGCCTCGGGGAGGAGGCGCGCCATCGACTCGGCGATCTCCGACGAGGGCGTGATCGGGTAGCCGGCGAAGAAGCGGCAGCCGCTCGCGATCGCCGCCTGCACGCAGGCGCGGTTCCCCTGAAGGAGCTCGGTCATGCCGGGACCGCCGGATGGACGACGATCGCGAAGTCGGGGCACAGGAGCTCGCACAGCCCGCATGCCGTGCAGGCGTCGGCGCGCGTGACGCGCACGGCGATCGCGTCCGGGTCGAAGCCGAGGCAGTACTCCGGGCACGAGCGCACGCATATCGCGCACGTCTCGCCCTTGCACCACGCGTCGACGATCTCGAGGCTCGCGGCGCTCCGTCGTGCGGGCCCTCCCTCGTCGCTCGGCTCGACCCGGGCGAGAGCCGGACGCGCGTCGTCCGGCTGGAGGTCGCGGCCCGCGGCGAAGGCGGCGCGGTTCGCGGCGAGAGCCTTGGGCGGGACGTTCGCCGCGATCGCGTCGTCCCAAGCGGGCTCCGAGAACGGGGTGACGCGCGACAGGACGCCGAGGAGCACGGTGTTCATCGCCCTGCGGTCGCCCGCGCGAGCGGCCACGGCCGTCGCGTCGCAGGCGCGCACGTCCGGAACGGTGCCCCGCAGGAGACCGACGGCGATCGGCGGGTACCGGACCGCGCCGTGGAGACGGTCGAGGAACGCGCTCGGCGGCAGGATGCGCTCGACGCTCACGATGAGCGTGCCACCCGGGCGCAGCGCCGGCAGGGCGCGGAGCGCTTCGCTCCACTCGAGCGCGACGATGGCGTCGGCCTCGCCCGCGGCGATGAGCGGGGAACGGACGGCGTCCCCGTAGCGGAGGTGCGACGTGACGACGCCGCCGCGCTGGGACATGCCGTGGACCTCGCTCTGCTTCACGTCGAAGCCGCAGCGCCGCGCGGCATCGGCGGCGACCGCGCTCGAGAGGACCACGCCCTGGCCGCCGACCCCGACGACGAGGACGCTCCCGGATCTAGCGCCCATCGCCCGCGGTCCCGGCGCTCACCGGCACCATCGCCTCGGTGGGGCACAGCTGAGCGCAGACGGCGCAGCCGGTGCACGTCGACGCGTCGATGCGAACGCGGTGGCGGCCCTCGTACAGGGCGTCGTCCCACACGATCGAGGGACAGCCGAGGTTCATGCACAGCTGGCACGCGATGCAGCGCTCGGCGACGACGGTGAACGGCGTGTCGCGCACCTTCACCGGCGCCTCGACGCACGGCCGGTCGGTGATCACGACGGAGACGCCGGTGGACGCCACCGCCTTCTGGAGCGCGCGGTGCGTTGCCGCGACGTCATAGGGATCGACGACCTCGGCGCTCCGCGCGCCGAGCGCGAGACAGAGGGCGGCGAGATCGACCCGCCTCGACGGATCGCCGCGGATCGTCGAGCCCGTCCCGGGCTGTGCCTGGCCGCCCGTCATCGCGGTGGTGCCGTTGTCGAGGATGAGCACGGTGATGTCGGTCCCGTTGGTGACCGCGTCGACCAGCGCGGGGACCCCGGAGTGCATGAACGTCGAGTCGCCGATGGCGGCGACGACGGGCGCGGTCGCTCCGCCGGAGCGCCGCACGCCGATGGCCATCCCGATCGACGACCCCATCGCGATGCAGCTGTCCATCGCCTCGAGCGGCGCGGAGGCCGCGAGGGTGTAGCAGCCGATGTCGCCGGTGACGACCGCGTCGAGCTGGCGCAGCGCCATGAACGGCACGACGTGCGGGCAGCCCGGGCAGAGCACCGGAGGACGTGCCGTCGTCGGAGGGGTCTGCCGCGCGGGCGGAGCGGTGTCCCCCGTGACGACCCCGGCCGTGCGCAGGCCCGCGCGCACGCTGTCGGGACCGAGCTCGCCCGCGCGCGGGAAGAAGCGCTTCCCCTCGACGGCGATCCCGAGCGCGCGGATCTGGTCCTCGAGGTACGGATCGAGCTCCTCCACGACGAGGACGCGCTCGACGCGCGAACAGAAGTCGCGGATCAGACGCGCCGGGAGGGGATGCGTCAGCCCGAGCTTCAGCACGCTCGCGTCGGGCAGCGCCTCACGCACGTACTGATACGCGATGCTGCTCGTGATCACGCCCACCGCGGGGTCGCCGAGCTCGACCCGCTCGAGCGGGCTCGTCTCCGCGTACTCCGCGAGCGCGGCAAGGCGGTCGAGCAGCACCGTTCGCCTGTGGCGGGCGAAGCCGGGGAGCATGACGTACTTCGGGCGATCACGGCGGAAGCCGCCGCGATCCGGCCGACGCGCCGGGCCCACGGACACGAGGGCGCGGGCGTGGGCGATCCGCGTGGTCGTGCGCAGCAGGACCGGCGTGTCGAAGCGCTCGGCGATCTCGAACGCGGCGACGGTGAGGTCGCGGGCCTCCGCGCTGTCGGCCGGCTCGAGCAGCGGCACGCCGGCGAAGCGCGCCAGGAAGCGGTTGTCCTGCTCGTTCTGCGAGCTGTGCATCCCGGGATCGTCCGCGCTGACGACGACGAGTCCCGCGCGCACGCCGGTGTACGCGGCGGTCATGAAGGTGTCCAACGCCACGTT
>JAGWSB010000081.1 GCA_028876375.1 Chloroflexota bacterium
CGCGTCGCCGCCGGCGACGCGAACGGCAGCGGGACCGCGGGCAGCGACGGCGCGAGCGACGAGGGCGGCGCGCTCGTCGTGCACGCTCCCAGGAGGGCGACGAGCGCGCCCGCGGTGAGGATGCGCCGGGGCGGCGGGATCACCGGCGCGCGGGTCTTACGGCCGCGGGCGCGCGGTCGCCGTCGAGCGCTCCTCGCCCTGCCGCGCCGCGGCGAGCTGCGCGACGAGTCGCGCGACGTCGGCCAGCGGCCCGGCGATCTCCTCGCCGCGCTCGCGGTCCATCAGGTCGCGCATCGCGCTGCGTATCGGCTTGCGGCTGAAGAGAACGAGATACGTCTGCTCGGCTATCGGCATCGTCACGTGCATGCGCGCCGCGGCCGCATGCGTCGCTTCGGTCGTCCCGATGCCCTCGGCGACCTGCCCGCCGAGCCGCTCGCGCACCTGCTCGAGCGAGCTCCCGCGCGCGAGCAGCTCCCCCACGAGGCGGTTGCGGGAGTGCTTGCTCATGCACGTGGCGATGAGGTCGCCGAAGCCCGCGAGCCCCGCCGTCGTCAGCGGGTTCGCCCCCAGCGCGAACGCGAAGCGGGCGATCTCGGCGAGACCGCGCGTCATGAAGCCCGCCTTCGCGTTGTCTCCGTACCCCATCCCGTCGATCGCGCCGGCGCCGAGCGCGACGATGTTCTTCAAGGCGCCGCAGACCTCGACCCCGACGACGTCGTCGTTCGTGTAGGCGCGGAACATGGGGGTCCCGATGAGCTCCTGGAAGTGGCGCGCGGTCTCCGGCGAGGTCGAGGCCACGACCGTCGGCGACGGAAGCCCGGCCGCGATCTCTCGCGAGATGTTCGGTCCGGACAGCACCGCCACCCGCTCGGCGCCGACCGCCTCCGACCACAGCACGCTCATGCGCGTGCCGTCGTCGGGGGCGAGGCCCTTGGTGGCCGAGAGGACGCGGTGGCCGGGCCGGAGAAGCGGAGCGACACGCTCTCTGAACGCGCGCACGCCCTCCGCCGGCACGGCGACGATGAGGTCGGGCGCCTCGAGCGCGCGGGCGAGGTCGGCCGTCAGCTCGACCGCGTCGGGGATGCGGACCCCCGACAGGTAGCGGCGGTTCTCGCGCCGCGCCGCCATCTCCTCGACCTGCTTCGGGTCGCGCGTCCAGAGGGCCACGCGCCGTCCGCCATCGCGCGCCAGGATCGTCGCGAGCGTCGTCCCCCACGACCCCGCCTGCAGCACGCCGACCTCGGGCGCGCCGTTCACGAGAAGACGCGCGGCTCCGCGCCTCGCATGAGGCGCTCGATGTTCGGCCGGTGACGCCACACGATGATCCCGCCCGCGACGAGGGTGAACGCGAGCGTGGCCGGATGGAACGGGATGAGCCCGCTCGCCGACAGGATCACGTAGGCGAGGACGCCGCCGGCAACGGACGCGAGCGAGCCCACGGACACGATGCGCGTGATCGCGAGCGCGAGCACGAAGGCGATGACGGCGCCGATCCACGCGCCGGTGGCGACGAAGACGAACGCGCCGAAGGCGGTCGCCACCCCGCGGCCGCCGCGACCCTCGTGCAGCACCGGCCAGCAGTGTCCGGCCACCGCCGCCGCGGCGGCGACGGCCTGCGCGAGCGGTGCGAGGTCCGCCGGCTCCGGGAAGAGCAGCCGCGCCATCCACACGGCGAGCGCACCCTTGGCGATGTCGAAGCAGGCGACGAGCAGTCCGGCGCCGGGGCCCAGCGTGCGGAAGGTGTTCGTCGCGCCCGTCGAGCCCGATCCGACGCGACGCAGGTCGACGTTCCGGTAGATGCGCCCGACGAGGTAGCCGCTCGATATCGAGCCGATGAAGTACGCGCCCACGCCGATGACCGCCAGGAGCAGGACGACGACGACGACGCCCGTGTTCAATCGCGCGCTCCGCGGAGCTCGATGCGGATCGGCGTTCCGACGAACTCGAAGCGCTCGCGGATCTTGTTCTCGAGGTAGCGCTGGTAGGTGAAGTGGACGGACTCAGGACGATCGACGAAGAAGACGAACGTGGGCGTCGCCGCCTTCGCCTGCGTCACGTAGCGGAAGCGTACCTGACGGCCCTTGTCGCTCGGGGGCGGATGCGAGGCGATCGCGTCGACGAGCAGCCGATGGAGGTCGGACGTGGCGATGCGCTGCGTGCGGACGGCGACGACGTCGAGGGCGTCCTCCAGCGTCTCGATGACATTGCGGCCCGTTTTCGCGGAGACGAACCGATGTCCCATCCACGGCGCGAAGTGGAACTCACGCGCGACGACCGCCTCCATCTCGTGAGTGCTCTCCTCGCTGCGCTCGACAGCATCCCACTTGTTCAGCGCGAGGACCAGACCGACACCCGCCTCGATCGCGTAACCGGCCACGTGCGTGTCTTGCGCCGTGATCCCCTCGGTGGCGTCGACGAGGAGGATCGCGACATCCGCGCGCTCCAGGGCGTGGATGGTCCGGAGCAGCGCGTACTGCTCGATCCCCTGCTCGATGCGGCCGCGGCGGCGGATCCCGGCGGTGTCGACGAGGCGGACGCGCCGGCCGTCGTGCACGAGGGTGGTGTCGATGGTGTCGCGCGTCGTCCCGGGCTCCTCGCTCACGACGGCCCGCTCCTCGCCGACAAGCCGGTTGAGGAAGCTCGACTTCCCCACGTTGGGCCGGCCGACGATCGCGATGCGCGGCTCGCTCTCCTCGTCCTCGACCGTGCGCTCGGGCGGCAGCGCCGCGACGACGGCGTCGAGCAGGTCGCCGGTCCCGTGGCCCTGGAGCGCCGAGACAGGGTGGACCTCGCCCAGGCCGAGCTCGTAGAACTCCGCCGCCTGGGCCTCGCCTCGCCACGAGTCCGCCTTGTTCGCCGCGAGGATCACGCGCTTCCCGCTCCGCCGCAGCAGCTCCGCGACGTCGTGGTCGACGGGGACGATCCCGGTCTTCGCGTCGACGAGGAGGAGGACGACGTCGGCTTCCTGGATCGCCGCCTCCGCCTGCTTCCGCACCGCCTTCGGGATCTCCGCCTTCTCGTCGTCCAGCCCGCCGGTGTCGACGAGCGACAGCTCGCGGCCATTCCACTCGACGGTCCCGTACAGCCGGTCGCGGGTGGTCCCGGGAAGGTCCTCGACGATGGCGAGGCGCTCCCCGATGAGGCGATTGAAGAGGGTCGACTTGCCGACGTTCGGCCGGCCGACCACCGCGACGACCGGTCGTGCCATGGTCTAGGCCGGCGCGGCCGTGCGCTCCTCCGCGCCGAGGGCCTCGATCCGCTGCTTCACTTCGAGGAGCGTGTCCATCGGCGTCGACGTCCCACCGATGAGCCCGACCGTGTCCTCTCCCGCGACCCACTCGGCGCGCAGCTCGTCGGCGTTCTCGATGTGATACGCGCTGCGCCCGCGCATGCGCGCGAGGTTGACGAGCTCGCGCGTGTTCGCGGAGTTCTTACCGCCGACCACGACGATCGTGCGGACCTGCTCGGCGAGCTCCGTCGCGGCGACCTGGCGCTTCACCGTCACCGGGCACACGGTGTTGAAGACCTTCATCTCCTGCGCGAGCGTGGCCACGTGCGCGACGAGCGCCGTGAACGCCCACGGCGGCTGCGTCGACTGCGAGACGACGCCCGCCTTCTTCATCTTCGGCAGGGCGTTCCACTGCTCCTCGGTCTCGACGACCACGTGGTCCTTGCCCGCGAATCCCTTCAGCCCGACGACCTCGGGATGGTCCGGGGTGCCGAGGATGACGACGGTGTAGCCCTCGTCGGCGAGCTGCTTCGTGAAGCGCTGCGCCCGCAGAACGAGCGAGCAGGTCGCGTCGACGCACTCGAGGCCGCGCTGCTCGATCTCCCGGCGGACGCGCGGCGGGACGCCGTGGGCCCGGATGACGACGACGCCTTCGCTCGCCTCGGCGACGTCCTTGATCACCTTGACCCCGCGGTCCTCCAGCCGGCGCGAGATGGTCGGGTTGTGCACGACCTGACCGAGGTTGTGGACGCTGGCACCGCTCTCGGCCGCCGCCTCGGTGAGCTCGACGGCCTTCTTCACGCCGAAGCAGAACCCGTTCTCGCGCGCGAGAAGCACCTGCACGATCTGAGTCTAGGCGGTGTCCGCGTACGCTCCGCGCATCGGCTCGGGCAGCAGCGAGGCGACGCGGCGCATGATCGCGTCCGCGAGCGCCTGGTCGTCCGTTCCCATGGCCGCGACCTCGGGCGGCGCGATCGGCCGGCCGACGCGCACGAGGACGCGGCTGCGCCGTCCGACGGAGATCCGCGCTCGCCGCGTCCCCATCACGGCCACCGGGACGACGGGCACGCCCGATCGCCGCGCGAGGAAAGCGATGCCGGGCTTTGCCCGGCGCAGGCAGCCGTCCTTCGAGCGCGTCCCCTCGGGGAAGAAGCCGACGGGCTGTCCCGCGGCGAGCGCGCGCAGCGCCGTCTCGAGCGCGCGCCGGTCGCTCTCCCCGCGGCGCACGGGAAAGTTCCCGATGGCCCGCAGGACGAAGCCGATCACCGGGACGGCGAAGACCTCCTCCTTCGCCATGAAGCGGATCGGCTCCTCGAGCGCGAACTCGAGCATCGGCGGGTCCAGCCAGGAGATGTGGTTCGAGACGAGGAGGTACCCGCCCGCGGCGGGAAGGTTCTCGCGTCCATCGACGTGCACCGGGACGACGGCGTTCACGATCGCGCGCACCGGCGGGAAGCCGACGCGCCAGAGCCACAGGCGCTCGCGCGGCCACTCCGGCCGGCCGAGCCAGCTCACGTCGTCTGCCCCGCCTCCGTCCGCGTGACGACCTGCAGCACCTTGTCGAGCGCCTGGCCGACGGTGAGGCCGTCCGTCTCCACGACGATCGCGTCGTCGGCCGGCCGCAGCGGCGACACCTTCCGCTCGCTGTCGAGCCGATCGCGGCGCAGGATCTCGCGCAGCAGCTCCTGCCGCGAGCGGACCTCGCCTCGCGCGGCGAGCTCCTCGCCGCGCCGGCGCGCGCGCTCCGCGGCCGACGCCGTGAGGTAGATCTTGCGCTCCGCGTCCGGGAGCACGACGGTCCCGATGTCGCGTCCGACCATGACGACGCGTCCGCGGCCGGCGAGCGCGCGCTGCTGCGCGACCATCGCGTCGCGCACCGCCTCGATCCGCGCGACCTGCGAGACGATCCGATCGACGTCCGCGGAGCGGATCGCCCACGTCACGTCACCGCCGTCGAGGAGCACGGTGTACGGCCGTCCGTCGCGCACCGTCGGCGGGCCGATGGCGATGCGCACCTCGCGAGCGATGCGCCCGAGCTCCGCGGCGTCGTCCGGATCGACACCGCCGCGTCGCGCCGCGAGCGCGACGGCGCGGTACATCGCCCCCGTGTCGAGGAACAGGTATCCCAGCCTCTCTGCGACGAGGGCCCCGATGGTGCTCTTCCCCGCCCCCGCGGGCCCGTCGATCGCGACCGTCCGCGGCGTCGCCATCAAGCGGCGCCCCGCTCGCGCGCGGGCGCCGCCAGCGCAGCCACCTCCCGCGCTGTCAGCTCGCGCCAGCGACCGGGCGCGAGGCGACCGAGCCGCAGCGACCCGATGCGCAGGCGGACGAGACCGTCGACGTGGAGGCCGACGCCGGCGCACATCCGCCGCAGCTGCCGCTTCCACCCCGTCCGCAGCACGACGCGGACGCGTCCGCCGCGCGCGTCGCGCGCGACGATCGAGACGCGCTCCGCCCGCGCCGTCCCCTCTTCCAAGCGCACGCCTCGCCGCAGGCGCGCCGCGACCTGCTCGGTCAGCGCCCCCGAAACGCGCGCCTCGTACTCGCGCTCGTGCCCGTACCGCGGATGGAGGACGCGCTCGGCCCACTCGCCGTCGTTCGTGAGGAGCACCAGCCCCTCGGAGTCGACGTCCAGCCGCCCGACCGGATACAGCCGCTCGCGCGCGGCGACGAGGTCCGCGACGCTGCGCCGTCCGCGCTCCGCGCGCGCGCTGGACACGATGCCGATCGGCTTGTTGAGCGCGACGTATCGATGCCGCTCCTTCAGAGCGACCGCATCGCCGTCGACGGCGATGCGCGCGCCCGGATCGACGCGCGTCCCCAGCTCGCGCACCACGCGCCCGTTCACGCTCACGCGCCCCGCCGTGATGAGCTCGTCGGCGTGCCGCCGCGACGCCACACCGCGATCGGCGAGCAGCTTGTTGAGACGGAGCTCCTTGGTCACTCCGGCAGCGCGCTCACGACGCCCTCGGGCGTCAGCACCGTCGGCAGCTGGTCGAGGCTCGCCAGCCCGAAGCACTCCAGGAACTCCCACGTCGTGCCGTAGAGGATCGGCCGCCCCGCCGTCTCCTTGCGTCCGCGCTCCTCGATGAGGCGCCGCGACATCAGCGTGTAGATCGTCTGGTCGCAGTTCACGCCGCGGACCGCCTCCACTTCCGCCCGCGTGATGGGCTGGCGGTACGCGACCACCGCGAGCGTCTCGAGCGACGCCGGCGACACGCGCAGGCGGTCGGCGCCGAGATAGGTCGAGACGAACGACGCCATCTCCGGCGCGGTCACGATCTGCCACTCGTCGTTCGCGTGCTGCAGCCGCAATCCGGACACCTCGTACGCCGCCGCGAGCTCGGCCAGCGCCGACTCGAGCTGCCGCGGCGTGCAGCCGACGACGCGCGCGAGCTCGGAGCGCGGGACCGGCTTCTCCGCGACGAAGAGGACCGCCTCCGTCCTATTCGCCAGGTCGCTCCTCCCCACTTCGCGTCACCTCCTTCCTCTGGATGCGGATCTCGCCGTACAGCTCGTCCTGCTGCAGGTCGATGACGAGACGCCGGTAGAGGTCCAGCAGCGACATGAACGTCACGATCGCGAACGCGAGCGTCGGGTCGTCGCCGAGGAGGGTAGCGAAGGTGACGGATCCGTCGCGCGCGACGATCTCCTCGATCTCCCGCGTGCGCTGCTGCACCGAGTAGCGCTCGGGCGGGATCGTGACCTCCTCGCGCCTGTTCGAGAGCGCGATCTGTAGGACGCGCGTCCACGCCGCGGCGAGAGCGTCCGTGTCTCCGCCGCGCGGCGGCAGCTCCACCGTCCCGCCCTCGCGGTGGAACGCGCGCTCGCCCGCGCGCAGACGCTCGCCCAGCACCGCGGCGCGCTGCTTCACCGCGGCGTACTCGATGAGGCGCGCGCGCAGCTCTTCCTCGCTGACCTCCTCGTCCTCCTCGGCGACCGGCTCGAGCGACGGGAGCAAGCTGCGCGCCTTGAGCAGGACGAGGCGCGAGGCCAGCCACAGGAAGGCCGCGGCCTCCGCGGCCGGGAGCTGACCCAGAGCGCGCACGCGCGCGAGGTACTCGCCGGCGAGATCGCCCAGGCGGACGCTGAGGATGTCGAGCTTCTTCTCTTCGACCAGCTCGAGGAGAAGGTCGAGCGGCCCCTCGAAGCCTTCGACGGTGACGTGCGGCGCACGCACGCCGATGACCAAGGAGCCGTCGTCGCGCTCGATCGTCACGGCACAGCCTCGCGGTCCGCTTCGTGGAGCGCGCGCTCGGCGTCCGTCCGTGGCCGCTCGTGGTGCCGCGCGATGAGCGCGACGACGCGCGCGGACGCGCCGCGCCGCCGGGCCTCCTCGGCGCCGCGCCGCGGGTGATCGAGATAGCGCGCGAACACGCCCTCGCCGCGCGCGAGGCGCCCGTGGAGAGCGGGCAGCGGCTCCAGGAGCACGGCCGCGATGCGGTGCCAGAGGCGCGTCTCGGCGGGCTTCGCGACGTCGTGCAGGAGCCCCGCGAGGACGAGGTCCTCGTCCGCGCCGCGACCGCGGAGGATCTCGGCCGTCCGCGCCGCATGGCGCTCGTCGGCGCCGCGCCCGAAGGCGTAGCGGCGCGTCTGGTCGACGCGATGCCGCACCTCCATCACAGTCGACCGCCGGTGAGGAACCGCGCGATCGCGACCGCCGGCGCGAAGACGATCGAGCTCAGGAACTGGAAGCCGAACCACAGGAGCAGGAGCAGGAGTATCGGCCCGTACTGCTGGAACGAGCGCCACTGCCACTGCTGTTTCGGCGGCAGCAGCCCGTACACCACGTTCGATCCGTCCAGCGGGGGGATCGGGATGAGGTTGAAGATCCCGAGGACGCAGTTCCACAGCACGACCCATCCGAGGATCTCCCGGTAGTTGCCGCCGAGCAGGTCGGCACCTCCGTAGCGGAGCGGGATAGCGGCGACGGCCGCGATCGCGAAGTTCGCGACGGGGCCGGCGAGCGCGACGACGCTCGCGCCGAAGGCCCCGCGCAGGCGGGCGTAGTTCACCGGGACGGGCTTGCCGTATCCGAACCCGGCGAGCACCAGGAGGAGCGTCCCGAACACGTCGAAGTGCACGCGCGGGTCGAGCGACATGCGGCCCATGAGCCGCGCCGTGTCGTCCCCCAGCCGGTGCGCGGCGTAGGCGTGCATGAACTCGTGGACGGTGATGCCGAGGACGATGGCGACGACGAAACCGACGAACTGGTTCGGGTCCGTGCTCAGGCTGCGCACCGGCGCGGCGAAGTTCCCGGTGATCAGCGCCACCGCAAGGAGGACGAGGGCCACGGTGAGCATGGGATCCCGGCCCAGAGGACCTGTTCCGCGAGCGATCACTCTCCGGCCAGTCTAGGGACGCGAGCGGTCGCGTCTCAGCGCGACGACGTGAGCCGACCGAGCACGAGCTTCGGCCGCGCGACGCGCTCGCTCTTCCAGCTGAAGGCGCGCCGCACGAGATCGAGCGCCTCCGCGTCGCCGGGGGCGTCGTCGCGGTGCACTTCCGCGTAGACCTGCCCCTTCGCGACGCGGTCGCCCACCTTCGCGCGCAGCACGACGCCCGTCGCATGGTCGATGGGGTCGCCCTTCTTCTCGCGCCCCGCGCCGAGGCGCACGGAAGCGAGCCCGATCCCCGCGGCGTCGAGGCGGGCGACGTAGGCCGCGCGCTCGGCGCGCAGCTCCTCGACGCGGCGCGCGCGCGGAAGTCGCGACGGGTCGTCGACCATGGTCGCGTCGCCGCCCTGCGCCGCGACGAGGGCGCGCAGCTTCGCGAGCCCGCCGCCGTCCGCGATCGCCGCCTCGAGGAGCGCGCGGCCGGCGGCGCGCGTGCGGGCGCGGCGCGCGTAGAACAGCATCTCGGCGCCGGCGGCCAGCGCCACCTCGCGCAGGTCGGAGGGACCCTCGCCGCGCAGCGTCGCGATGGCCTCCGCGGCCTCGAGCGCGTTGCCCACCGCGCGTCCGAGCGGCGCGTCCATCGCCGTGAGCTCGGCGGTCACCTCGAGCCCGTGCGCCTTCCCGATGGCGACCATGAGGCGCGCCAGCTCCTTCGCGCGGGCGAGGGTGCGCATGAAGGCTCCGGCGCCGACCTTCACGTCCAGCACGACCGCGTGCGCGCCGGCGGCGATCTTCTTCGACATGATGCTCGAGGCGATCAGCGGGATCGCCGGCACGGTGCCCGTCTGGTCCCGCAGCGCGTACATGAGGCCGTCCGCGGGGGCGAGCTCCTTCGTCTGCCCGGTCACGACGATGCCGATCCGTTCGAGCTGGGCGAGGAGCTCCCGCGTGGTGAGGTCGACGCGGTAGCCGCGGAAGGACTCGAGCTTGTCGAGGGTCCCCCCGGTGATGCCGAGCCCGCGCCCGCTCATCTTCGCGACCGGCGCGCCGCACGCGGCGACGAGCGGCGCGACGACGAGGGTGACCTTGTCGCCGATCCCGCCGGTCGAGTGCTTGTCGACGACGCGCCCGAAGCGCGAGAGGTCGAGCCGCTCGCCCGACCGCACCATCGCGTCGGTGAGCTGCGCCGTCTCCTCGTCGTCCATTCCCCGCCACACGACGGCCATGAGGAAGGCCGCCATCTGGTAGTCGGGCACCTCGCCCTTCGCGTAGCCGAGGACGATCCGGTCGATCTCGCCGGCGCTGAGCTTCGCGCCGTCGCGCTTGCGCTCGACGATCTCGACGACGCGCATCAGAGCTTCTCGAGCACGCCCTCGATCACGCGCGCGAGGCGCTTCCCCGCCTTCTCCGCGACCGCGAGCACGGCCTCCGCGCTCACGTGCTCGATCTGCCCCGGGATGCCGGTGGCCATGTCGGTCACGGTCGCGATCGCGAGGATGCGCATCCCCATGTGCCGCGCGACGAGGACCTCGGGCACCGTGCTCATCCCCACGGCGTCGCCACCCAGGCCGCGGAGCATACGCAGCTCGGCGGGCGTCTCGAAGTTCGGTCCGGCGACGCCGACGTACGTCCCCTCGCGCAGGTCGGCGTCCACCTCGTGCGCGAGACGGCGCAGCTCCTCGGTGTACGTCCCCACCATGTCCGGGAAGCGCGGCCCCAGCTTCTCGTCGTTCGGGCCGCGCAGCGGGTTGGCGCCCATGAAGTTGACGTGGTCGGTCATGAGCATGAGGTCGCCCGAGCGGAAGGCCGGGTTGAGGCCGCCGCACGCGTTGGTGACGACCAGCGTGCCGATCCCCCAGGCGTGGAAGACGCGGATGGGGAACGTGACGTCCGCCATGTCATACCCCTCGTAGTAGTGCAGGCGCCCCTTCATGACCGCCACCGGCTTGTCCGCGAGGGTGCCGACGACGAGCTCGCCGGCGTGGCCGGGAGCGGTGCTGCGCTTCCAGCCGGGGATCTCCGCGTAGGGGATCCTCACGGCGTCGCGAACGTCGTCGGCGAGGCCGCCGAGCCCCGACCCGAGCACGATCGCGACGAGCGGCTTCACCGGCGTCCGCCGCCGGATGGCGGCGACCGCGGCGTCGGGCCCCGCGGCGACCTTCCACTGGGTGTCCGTCACTGCGTCACGCCGCCTTCCTTGAGGATCTTCTGGCGGAGGAGCTGGAGGAACGGGCGCATCGTCGGCGTGCGTACGAACCGCGCGGGGAGGGCGCTCCGCCGCACGTCGATGCGGTCGCCGCCGCGGAGGTCGTGCTCTTCCTGGCCGTCGACGGAGATGCGCGCCGGCTCGTCGAGCACCTCGAGGGCGACGCGTTCGCCGGGCGGCAGCACCACCGCGTTCCCGAACGACAGGTGCGGCGCGATGGGCACGATGAGGAGCGCCTGCGCGTCCGGGAGCATGAGCGGTCCCCCGACCGACATCGCGTACGCCGTGCTGCCCGTCGCGGTGGCCACGATGATCCCGTCGGCCCAGTACACCGTGAACGGCTCGCCGCCGATGTGCACGTCGACGTGGATCGCGCGCACCTGCGCGCCTCGCGCCACGACCACGTCGTTGAGCGCGGTGACCCGCCGGAAGACCGATCCGCCGCGCGTCACCGTCGCTTCGAGGACGGTGCGGTCCTCGCACTCGAAGCGGCCGGCGAGGACCTCGGCCATCGTCCCGTCGAGCTCCGCGACGCTGGTACCGGTGAGGAACCCGAGGCGGCCGAGGTTGACGCCGAGCAGCGGTACGCCGAGCGGCGCGATCTGCCGCGCCGCGCGCAGGACGGTGCCGTCGCCCCCGAACACGCACACGACGGCGGCGCCGGCGAGGTCGCTCGCGAGGCTCGTCGCTCCGAGGCTCACCTCGGCGACCTCGTGGCCCTCGCCGCGGAGGCGCCGCGCGGCCGTCGCCGCGGCGTCGATCGCGGCCGGGCGATCGGTGCGCGAGCACAGGCCGATCTTCACGTACGCACCGCCTCGTCACCGTCGCGCGCGTCGGCGCTCGCGGCCCGCGCGCGCCGCTCGAGGTCGTCGGGCGCGAGGGGGGCGCCGCCGGCGCGGCAGTGAAGGAAGATCTCGAGGTTGCCCGCGCGTCCGCGGACGCGCGACGGCACGACCGCGACGGGCGCGACCCCGTCGGCCGCGAAGCGCTCGGCGACCGCGACGACGGCGCTCGCGCGGGCGACCTCGTCGCGGACGAGGCCGCCCTTGCCGACCGCTTCGCGCCCCGCTTCGAACTGCGGCTTCACCAGCACCAGCGCGTCGGCGCCCGCGGCGAGGTGCCGGAACGACGGCGGGACCGCGAGGCGCAGCGAGATGAAGGAGAGATCCGCGACGAGGAGTCCGACCTTCTCCGGCAGCTCGAAGCCCATCCGCGCGTTGACGCCTTCCCTGACGACGACGCGCTCGTCGTTGCGCAGGCGCCAGTCGAGCTGCCCCTTCCCCACGTCGACCGCGTACACACGGCGCGCGCCGCGCTGGAGCAGGACGTCGGTGAACCCTCCCGTGGACGACCCGAGATCGAGCGCGACGCGGCCGGAAACGTCGAGCCCGAGCTCGTCGAGCGCCGCGGCGAGCTTCTCGCCGCCGCGCGAGGCGTAGCGCTTGCCTTCGTCCACCGCGACGTCGGCGTCCGCGTCGACCGCGGCGGCGGCACGCTCCGCGCGCCGCCCGTCGATGCGCACCTCGCCCGCGAGGATGAGCGCCTGCGCGCGCTCGCGGCTCGGCGCGAGGCCGCGCCGCACGAGGAGCTGATCGAGGCGCAGATGCTCGCCCATGCG
>JAGWSB010000082.1 GCA_028876375.1 Chloroflexota bacterium
GACGGGGTACCGCATCGGGGAGCTCGCCGGCCGGCTCGGCCTGACCGAGCGGACGATCCGCTACTACGAGGAGATGGGCCTCCTCGGTCTCGTTCGCCGCCTCGAGGGCGGGCGCCGCTCTTACACCGACGAGGACGTCCAACGGCTGAAGTTCATCCAGCGGCTGAAGATGCTCGGCCTCTCGCTCCAGGAGATGCACGAGCTCGAGCGCCTCTACCGGCAGGACGGCTCGAACCGGAAGATGCTCCCGCGGCTCATCCAGCTGCTCGACGCCCACATCGACGCGACCGAAGACCGCATCACATCGCTCGAGGCGCTGCGCGACGAGATCCGCTCGTATCGCGAGCACGTCGCCCGGCGTCTGCTGGAAGAAGGGATCTGACGTGACGGACACGCTCATCCTCGGCGCGGCGCGCACCCCGGTCGGCGCCTACCTCGGCGGCCTCGCTTCGCTCACCGCGCCGGAGCTCGGCGCGACCGCCATCCGCCGCGCGCTCGAGCGCGCCGGCGTGAAGCCGGCGGAGGTCGACGAGGTGTTCATGGGCAACGTCGTGCAGGCCGGGGTCGGCCAGGCGCCCGCGCGTCAAGCGTCGCTCGGCGCCGGGATCCCGCCGAGCGTCCCGTGCACGACGGTCAACAAGGTGTGTGGGTCCGGGCTGAAGAGCGTGATGCTGGCCGCGAGCCAGATCAAGGCGGGCGAGGCGAGGTGCGTCGTCGCCGGCGGGATGGAGTCGATGTCGAACGCGCCGTACCTCATCCGTGGCGCGCGGATCGGCCTCAAGCTCGGCGAACAGACGCTCGAGGACGCGAACATGCGTGACGGACTCGTCGACGCGTACGGCCACGGCGCGATGGGCGTGTGCGCGGAAGGGACGGCGGAAGCGTGCGGCCTCTCGCGCGAGGATCAGGACCGCTTCGCGCTCCGCTCGTACGAGAAGGCGCTCCGTGCGCAGAAGGAGGGGGCGTTCGACGACGAGATCGTGCCCGTCGAGGTGAAGGGCCGCCGCGGGGAGGTCACCCGCGTCGCCAAGGACGAGACGCCGCGCGAGACGACGCTCGAGTCGCTGGCCGCGCTACGCCCGGCGTTCAAGGCCGGCGGGACGGTCACCGCGGGCAACGCGTCGAAGGTGAACGACGGCGGCGCGGCGGTCGTCATCGCCTCCGCGGATCGCGCGCGCGAGCTTGGCGCGACGCCGCTGGCGCGGATGGTCGCGCAGGCGCAGTTCGCGCGCGAGCCGGAGTCGTTCCTTCTCGCGCCGTCCGGCGCGGTGAAGCGCGTGCTCGAGAAGGCCGGCTGGACGGTCGCGGACACCGACCTGTTCGAGATCAACGAGGCGTTCTCGGGGATCGAATGCGCGCGGCGCGAGCTCGGCGTCCCCGAGGAGAAGCTCAACGTCAACGGCGGCGCGGTGGCGCTCGGTCACCCCATCGGCGCGTCGGGCGCGCGCCTGCTCGTGACGCTGCTCTACGCGCTGCGGAAGCGCGGCAAGCGGCGCGGCGTCGCCTCCCTGTGCATCGGCGGCGGCGAGGCGGTCGCCGTCGCTATCGAGCTCGTATGAGCGTCGACGCGCCGCCGGCCGACGCCTCGTTCGACCTCGAGCTGACCGAGGAGCAGGCGCTCGTACAGCGCACGGCGCGCGACTGGGCGCGCGAGCGCGTCCTCCCGCTCGCCGGCGAGATCGACGAGCAGGCCGCCGTCCCGCGCGAGCTCGTCGCCGAGATGGCGAAGCTCGGCTTCATGGGGATCGACGTCCCCGAGCGGTGGGGCGGCGCCGGCCTCGACACCCTCAGCTACGCGCTCGTGCTCGAGGAGGTCAACAGGGCCTGCGCCTCGACCGGGGTCATCCTCGCCTCCCACGTCTCGCTGGCCTGCGCGCCGCTCCTCCGCTACGGGACCGATGCGCAGAAGGAGCGCTTCCTCGCTCCCCTCGCCCGGGGCGAGAAGCTCGGCTGCTTCGCCCTCTCGGAGCCCGCCTCGGGCAGCGACGCCGCCGCGATGCGGACGACGGCCCGGCGCGACGGCGACGCCTGGGTGCTGAGCGGGAGCAAGAACTTCATCACCAACGGCGCGTTCGCCGACCTCACCGTCGTCTTCGCGCAGACGGATCCGGCGAAGCGGCACCACGGCATCGTCGCCTTCGTCGTCGAGAAGGGGACGCCGGGCTTCGTGGTCGGGAAGCTCGAGAAGAAGCTCGGCATCCGCGGCAGCGACACGGCGCAGCTCCACTTCACCGACGTCCGCGTGCCCGACGACCATCGCCTCGGCGACGTCGGCCAGGGCTTCGGCGTCGCGCTCTCGACGCTCGACGGCGGACGCATCGGGATCGCGGCTCAGAGCGTCGGCATCGCGCGGGCGTGCCTCGAGGACGCCCTCGGGTACGCCACCGAGCGCGAGGCCTTCGGCCGTCGCATCGCCGACTTCGAGGCCATCCAGGGCAAGCTGGCGGACATGGCGACGGAGATCGACGCGGCGCGCCTCCTGGTATGGCGCGCGGCCTCGATGCGCGACCGCGGCGAGAGCTACGGGCCGGAGGCGGCGATGGCCAAGCTGTTCGCGTCCGACGTCGCGGTCCGCGCGGCGCGCGAGTGCGTGCAGATCTTCGGCGGCTACGGGTACCTTCGCGACTTCCCGGCGGAGCGCCACTATCGCGACGCGAAGATCACCGAGATCTACGAAGGCACGAGCGAGATCATGCAGCTGGTCATCGCCGAGGACATGCTCAAGGCCGCGAGCGGACGTTGACGCCGCCGACGCAGGGCTACGGGGCGATCGTCCTGCTCGTCCTGGCGCTCGGCGCGTTCGGCGCCGCGGCCTGGCGCGTCGTCCAGCTCTACCGGCTCTTGCGGCTCGGCGCCGCCGACGACCGCGCCGACCACCTCGGGCAGCGACTCCGCGACGAGCTGCTCATCTACCTCGGGCAGCGCAAGCTCTTCAAGCGGCCCTACCGCATCCGCGGCCTCGGGCATGCGCTCATCTTCTGGGGCTTCCTGGTGATCACCTGGGGAAGCGCCGACCTGCTGCTGCGCGGGATCCTCGGCCGGCATATGCCGTTCACGGACACCGTCTGGTACCAGTGGGTGCTCGACCTCTTTGCCGCGGCCGTGCTCGTGTCGGTCGTCGTCGCGTGGATCCGCCGTGCGCTCGTGCATCCGCCGCACATGCACGTCGCGGCGCAAGGCTACGTGATCCTCGCGCTCATCGGATCGCTCATGCTCACGCTGCTCACTTTCGAGGCGGCTGCCGTCGCATCGATGCGTGGCGGCCCCTCGTCGGTCGACCTCATGGCCTCGCGGCCGCCCGTCGCGGCCCTCCTTTCGCCGCTCATCCCCGCGTCAGCGGCGATCGGCGTGTTCGCCGTCGCCTGGTGGGCACACGTCGCGACGGTGCTCGGCTTCGCGGTGTGGCTGCCGAACACGAAGCACCTCCACATCATCACGACGATCTTCAACGTCGGCCTGCGGAAGGAGACGCCCCGCGGCGCGCTCGCTCTCATCCCGGACATCGAGAGCAAGGAGACGTTCGGCGCCGCGACGATCCGCGACTTCTCCTGGAAGGACCTGCTCGACGGCTACACCTGCACCGAGTGCGGCCGCTGTTCGGACAGCTGCCCCGCGCTCGCGACGGGCAAGCCGCTCGACCCGCAGAAGATCGTCCTCGACGTCCGGAGCCAGCTTCTCACCGAGGGCCCGAAGCTCCTCGTCGACCCGACGGCGGCGACGACGCCGCCGCCCCGCTGGGTGGGATCGAAGCCCGACGAGCTCTGGTCGTGCACGACGTGCGCGGCATGCGTCGAGGCCTGCCCGGTGACGATCGAGCACATCGACAAGATCGTCGACATGCGGCGATGGCTGACGATGAACGAGGGCGACGTGCCGCCGGAGGCGCAGCGGTCGCTCACGGCGATCGAGCGCGCCGGCAACCCGTGGGGCCAGCCGCCGGACACGCGCGCCGACTGGGCCAAGGGCCTGGGCGTGCCCACCTTCGCCGAGAAGCCGGACGCCGAATACCTCTACTTCGTCGGCTGTGCCGCGTCGTTCGACCGGCGCAACCAGAAGGTCGCCGGGGCGCTGGTGCGGATCCTCCGCGCCGCGGGCGTCTCGTTCGCCATCCTCGGCACGGAGGAGACGTGCAACGGCGACCCCGCGCGGCGCATCGGCAACGAGTACCTGTGGCAGATGCAGGCGCAGCAGAACATCCAGACCTTCAAGAAGTACGGCGTGCGGAAGGTCATCGCCTCGTGCCCGCACTGCTTCAACACCATCGCCAACGAGTACGGGCAGCTCGGCGGCGAGTACGAGGTCGTGCATGCGGTCCAGCTCGTGAAGCGGCTCGTCGAAGAGGGGAAGCTGAAGCTGAAGGACGGCGAGGCGCCGCGCGAGCTCGTCGCCTACCACGACCCCTGCTACCTCGGACGGCACAACGGGATCTACGACGAGCCGCGCGAAGTGCTCGCGGGCATCGGCGGCGTCGAGGTCGTCGAGGTGCGGCCGCACCACCGCGAGCGCGGGTTCTGCTGCGGCGCGGGCGGCGGCCGGATGTGGATGGAGGAGCCGGTCGGCCAGCGCGTCAACCACAAGCGCGTCGACCAGATCATCTCCGTCCGCGACCTCATGGCGACGGACGGCGCGACGGTGAGCAAGGTCGCGAGCGGCTGTCCCTTCTGCTTGATCATGCTGGACGAGGGCGTCGGCGCGAAGGGTGTCCAGGAGGAGCTCAAGCCGGTCGACGTGCTCGAGCTGGTGGCGTCCCGTGTGGAGGTGAGCGCGTGAAGATCCTCGTGTGCGCGAAGCAGAGCCCCGATTCCACCGTCCGCGTGAAGGTCGCGGGGGACGGCAAGTCCGTCGACGCGGCGCAGATCACGTGGGCGATCTCGCCCTACGACGAGTACGCCGTCGAGATGGCGCTCGAACGCAAGGACGCGGACGCGTCGACGACGGTCGCCGTCGTCAGCCTCGGTGCCGCGCGCGCGAAGGACTCGCTGCGCCAGGCGCTCGCCATGGGCTGCGACGAGGCGATCCTCGTCTCGGGCCCGGGCGCGGACGCGCTCGAGGGGCTCGCGGTCGCGCGGGCGCTGGCGAAGGTCGCCCTGGAGGCGAAGCCGGACGTCGTCCTCTGCGGACGGCAGGCGTCGGACGACGACCAGGGCCTCGTCGGCGCCGCCCTCGCCGAGGCGCTGGGGTGGCCCCACGTCGCCACGATCACGAAGTTCGCGCCGGCCGACGCGGGTGCCGGGAGCGTCAACGGCATCGACGTGTGGAAAGAGGTCGAGGGCGGCCACGAGGTCTGGCGCGCGACCGGCCCCGTCGTCCTCACCGTGCAGAAGAGCGAGAAGGAGCCGCGCTACCCGTCACTGCCCGGGATCATGAAGGCCAAGAAGAAGGAGATCCCGGAGAAGGACGTCGCGTCGCTCGGCATCGACGCGTCGCTGCCGAGGCCGGAGATGGTGAAGATGGAGCCGCCGCCCTCGCGCGGCGGCGGGAAGATCATGAAGGACGGCGACGCCAAGCAGACGGCGCAGGAGCTCGCACGCCTCCTGCGTGAGGAGGCGAAGGTCCTGTGAAGACGTGGGTCATCGTCGAGCGCAAGTCGAGCGAGCTGCGGCGCGTGAGCCGCGAGATCGCGGCGAAGGCGGCGCAGCTGGGCGATGCCACCGCCCTCGAGGTCACCGGCCTCGAGCGCTACTCGGCGCTGCCGGCCGTCGCCGCGCTGGCGGCGCGCGCGAAGCAGGACCCGCCCTCGCTCGTGCTCGTCGGCGCGACGCCGTCGGGGCGCGACCTCGGCGCCAGCCTCGCCGCGCGCCTCGGCTGGGCCTACGCATCCGAGGCGACGGACCTCGCGCTGGAAGGTGACGCGGCGGTCATCTCGCGGACGATGTACGCGGGCAAGATCCGCGCGACCGTGCGCGCCACGCTCCCCGTCGTCGTCAGCGTCCGGCCCGGCGCCTTCACGCTGCCCGCGGGCGCGGCCGAGCCGCGGGTCGAGCAGGTCGCCGCGGACGCGTCGGCGGAGAAGCTCGCGTTCCAGCGCTTCGAGCCGACCGCGGCCGCGAGCGGGCGCGTCCCGCTGACGGAGGCGAGCGTGATCGTGTCGGGCGGGCGCGGGCTGCGTGGGCCCGAGAACTGGAAGATGGTCGAGGAGCTGGCCGACGTCCTCGGCGCCGCGCTCGGCGCGTCGCGCGCGGTGACCGACGCGGGCTGGCGCCCCAACGAGGAGCAGGTGGGGCAGACGGGCAAGACCGTCGCGCCGGACCTCTACATCGCGCTGGGGATCTCGGGCGCCATCCAGCACCTCGCCGGCATGACCTCGAGCAAGGTGATCGTCGCGGTGAACAAGGATCCCGAGGCCGACATCTTCAAGGTGGCCGACTACGGCGTGGTCGCCGACCTGTTCGAATTCCTGCCCGCCTTCACCGAAGAGGTGAAGAAAGCCAAAGCGGCGTCCTGATGCTGCCCGCCCCGGGCGCCGACGAGCGCGCGCTCGCCGACGGCGTCGCGGCGTACGCGGCCGACCTCGCGCCGCGGATCCCGGCGGCGGAGGAGGCGGGGGCGATACCCCGCGACGTGATCGCCGACCTGGGGCGGCTCGGCGTGCTCGGCATGACCGTGCCCGAGGAGGACGGCGGGCTCGGCGCGAGCAGCGTCGCCTTCGCGCTCGTCCTCGAGGAGATCGCCGCGGTGTGGCCCTCGCTCGCCGTCGGCGTCTCCGTGAACTCGGGCATCACCGAGGGGACGATCGTCCGGCTCGGGACGCCCGAGCAGAAGCGGCGCTGGCTGCCGCGCCTCATCGACGGCTCGGGCCTCGGCTCCTTCGCGCTGACGGAGCCGCAGTCGGGCTCCGACGCGGCGGCGCTGCGCACGACGGCGCGGCGCGACGGCGGCGGATGGGTCCTGAACGGGCGGAAGATGTTCGTGACGAACCTGCGCTACGCGCCGGTCGTGATCGTGCTGGCGAGAGTGGGAGAGATGGACGCGCAGCGACCGCACGCCGGCGTCACCGCGTTCCTGGTCCCGACCGACGCCGGCGGGGTCGTCATCGGGAGGCCCGAGCGCAAGATGGGGCTCCTCGCCTCGGACACGAGCCCCCTGACGCTCGAGGATGCGCGCGTCGGGGCGGACGCGCTCCTGGGGCCCGAGGGCAAGGCGTTCGGCGCCGTCGCGATGGCCGGCCTCGACGGCGGCCGCATCGGCATCGCCGCGCAAGCCGTCGGGATCGCCCGCGGCGCGATCGACCGCGCCGCGGCGTACGCGCTCGAGCGCCGCCAGTTCGGGCACCCCATCGCCGACTTCCAGCTCGTGCGCAACGCGCTCGCGCGCGCGCGGACGGACATCGCCGCGGCGCGCCTGCTCATGCTGCGCGCCGCGTGGCTGAAGGACCGCGGCCGGCCGTTCACGACGGAGGCCTCGCAGGCCAAGCTGTTCGCGTCGGAGATGGCGCAGCGCGCCACGCGCGTGGCGGTGCAGACGCTCGGCGGCTACGGCTACATGCGCGAGGCCGTCGTCGAGCGGATGGCGCGCGACGCGCGGGCGACGACCATCTACGAGGGAACGAGCGAGATCCAGCGCATCGTCATCGCGCGAGGGATGCTGTCGGCATGAAGGTCGAGAAGAAGCCCGGCGCCACCAGCTCCTCGAAGCGGGAGTGGCTGGAGTCGACGTACGCCCCGGCCGTCGCGAAGGCGCCCGAACGCAAGCCGCGCTTCAGCACCATCTCCGACACCGCCGTCGACCCGCTGTACGCCGCCGAGGATCTCGCCGGCCTCGACCCCCAGCGCGACCTCGGCTACCCCGGCGTGTTCCCGTACACGCGCGGGGTCTACCCCTCCATGTACCGCGGGCGCCTCTGGACGATGCGCGAGTTCGCCGGGTTCGGATCCCCCGAGGACACCAACGAGCGGTTCCACTACCTCCTGAAGCACGGCGTCACCGGGCTCTCGACGGCGTTCGACATGCCGGCGCTCATGGGACGCGACCCCGACGACCCGCTGTCGCGGGGCGAGGTCGGGCGCGAGGGCGTCGCCGTCTCCACCCTCGCCGACCTCGAGATCCTCTTCCGCGGCATCCCGCTCGACGAAGTGACGACGTCGATGACGATCAACGCGCCGGCGTCGATCGTGTGGGCGATGTACCTGGCGAACGGGGAAAGCCAGGGCGTCCCGATCGAGAAGATGGGAGGCACGATCCAGAACGACTGCCTGAAGGAGTACATCGCGCAGCGCGAGTGGATCGTCCCCATCCGCGCGGCGATGGGACTCGTCATCGATACGCTGCGCTTCGGCGCCGCGCGCACTCCGCGCTGGAACCCGATCTCCGTCTCCGGCTACCACATGCGCGAGGCCGGCGCGACCGCGCTCCAGGAGCTGGCGTTCACCCTCATCGACGGCCTGGAGTACGTGAAGTGGGGGGTCGAGGCCGGGCTGGACCCCAGCGCGTTCGTTCCCCGCATCAGCTTCTTCTTCGACGTCCACAACGATCTCTTCGAGGAGATCGCGAAGTTCCGCGCGGCGCGGCGCATCTGGGCGCGCGAGATCGAGCGCCGCTACCACCCCCACGACGAGCGCGCGCTCATGCTGCGCACGCACGCGCAGACCGCGGGCGTGTCCCTCACGGCGCAGCAGCCCTACAACAACGTCGTGCGCGTCACGCTGCAGGCGCTCGCGGCGGTCCTCGGCGGGACGCAGTCGCTGCACACCAACTCGCTGGACGAGACGTACGCGCTGCCCACCGAGGAGGCCGTCACGCTCGCGCTCCGGACGCAGCAGATCATCGCGCACGAGTCCGGCGTCGCCGACACCATCGACCCGCTCGCGGGCTCCTACTACCTCGAGCACCTCACGAACGAGATGGAGCAGGGCTTCGACCGGTACCTCGAGCAGATCGAGGGCCTGGGCGGGATGGTCGAGGCGGTCGAGCGCGGCTACCCGCAGCGCGAGATCACCGAGTCGTCCTTCCACTTCCAGCAGCAGGTCGACGAAGGCGAGAAGGTGATCGTCGGCATCAACAAGTACCAGGTGCCCGAGGAGACGCCCATCCCGGTCCTGAGGATCGATCCCGACGTCGAGCGGCGGCAGATCGAGCGGCTCGCCGAGGTGCGGCGCACGCGCGACGCCGGCCGCTGGCGGCAGGCGATGGACCGCCTGCGCGAAGCCGCCGTGGCCGCGCGCGACTCCAGCCGCGCCGAGCTGATGCCGGCGTTCCTCGAGTGCGCCCACGCCTACGCGAGCATCGGCGAGCAGGTGCGCGTCCTGAAGGAGGTCTTCGGTGAGTACCGGGACCCCGGCTACTTCTGATAGAGCTGAGCCTCGGATGAGCATGAAGCGGCCGATCCGCGTCGTCGTCGCGAAGGCCGGGCTCGACGGCCACGACCGCGGAGCCAAGGTCGTGGCGCGCGCATTGCGTGACGCGGGCATGGAAGTGATCTACACGGGCGTGCACCAGACGCCGGAGCAGGTCGTCGAGACCGCGCTCCAGGAGGACGCCGACGCGGTGGGGCTGTCGCTCCTGTCGGGCGCGCACAACTACCTGTTCCCGCGCATCTCCGAGCTCATGCGCGAGAAGGGGATGGACGACGTGCTGCTGTTCGGAGGAGGGATCATCCCCGAGGACGACATCCCGCGGCTGCGCGAGCACGGCGTTGAGCGGATCTTCCCGCCGGGCTCGTCGCTCGAGGACATCGTCGAGTACGTGCGTGATGCGGTGGGTCGTCGGCGCGGCGGGGCCGCGACCGCGTAACGGAACAAGAGGAGAACGACCGAATGGCCAAGATGGAAGAGCGTCCTGTCGATTCCGGCGTGTGGGAGATCAAGGGCCTCGACGAGACGGCCGCGGCCGAGTGGTGGAAGAAGCGGTTCGCGCTCGTGGCGAGCATCCCGAACGACGTCGCCCGTGCGGGCGCGCTCCTTCCCCAGATGCGCCAGCTCTCGCGCCTCCTGCCGGCGGACCGGCGCCGCCTCACGAAGGCGCGGATGCAAGCTTTCCTCACGCTCGCGGCCGACCAGCGTCAGCGGATCACCTCCGCGAAGAAGGTCGCGATGGCGACGGATCCCGAGCTCGTGAAGAGCGACGACGCGATCACGTCGAGCCTCGTCTCGGAGATCCCCGGCGCGCAGGAGGCCGCGCGCGAGATGGGGGCGTAGCTGGACCTCCGCTACTCGAGCGAGCAGATACTCGCGCGCGACGCGGTGCGCGCGTTCGTGCGCGACCGCGTGCTGCCGAACGCCGCGGGCTGGAACGAGGCGGGGCACGTCCCCACGGAGATCGTCCCCGAGCTCGCCGGCCTCGGCCTCCTCGGCCTCGCCGTGCCGGCCGAGCTGGGCGGCGCGGGGCTCGACGTGCTCACGATGGCGCTCATCACCGAGGAGCTGGGTGCCGGCGACGGGTCGCTGGCGCTCACCATCGCGGCGCACAACGGCCTCTGCCTCGGCCATCTCCTCGTCGCGGCCTCCGAGGAGCAGCGGCGGCGGTGGCTGCCGCCGCTCGCCTCGGGCCGCTGGATCGGCGCGTGGGGCCTCACGGAGCCGGGGTCGGGGTCGGACGCGGCCGCGGCGCGCACGCGCGCGGAGCGGCGCGGCGACGGCTGGGTCCTTAGCGGGTCGAAGCAGTTCATCACCAACGCGTCCATCGCGGGCTTCTACGTCATCGTCGCCTCGAGCGGCGAACACGCGCTCTCGGCGTTCGGCGTCGTCGCCGGGACGCCGGGGATCCGCGCCGGGAAGCCCGAGGTGAAGATGGGGCTCCACGCCTCGGACACCGCTCCCCTCGTCATCGAGGACCTGCGCGTCCCCGACGAGGACCGCATCGGCGTGGAGGGCAACGCGTTCGAGGACGTCAAGAAGGTCCTCGACAAGGGGCGCGTCGGCGTCGGCGCGCTCGCCGTCGGCCTGGGCCGCGCCGCGCTCGCCGTCGCGACCGCGTACGCGCGCGAGCGTACGCAGTTCGGGCGGCCCATCGGCGACTTCGAGCTCGTGCGCGCGCACTTGGTGCGCGCCCGCACCGAGCTCGACGCCGCGCGCCTCCTCGTCCAGCGCGCCGCGCGCCTCGCCGACAACGGGCGGCCGTTCCGGCGCGAGGCCTCGATGGCGAAGCTGTACGCGTCCGAGGCGGCGAGCCGTGCGGCGACGGCGTCGCTGCAGGTCCTCGGCGGCTACGGCTACATGCGCGACCAGCCGGTCGAGCGGATCGTGCGCGACGCGCGCCTCATGGAGATCGGCGAGGGGACGAGCGAGATCCAGCGCGTCGTCATCGCCCGCGACCTCCTGCGCGCCTCCTAGTGGCCGTCGCCGCCGCCGACCTCCTCGCCCGCGCGCGCACGGGCGACAAGCACGCCATCGCGCGCGTCCTCAGCGTCGTCGAGAACGACTCCGCCGGTGCCGCCGACGTCGTGCGCGAGACGTTCCCCCAGACTGGCCGCGCGCTCGTCCTCGGCGTGACCGGCCCGCCCGGCGGCGGCAAGAGCACGCTCGTCTCGCGGCTCGTCGGCGCCTACCGTGCGCGCGTCTCGCGCGTCGCCGTCGTCGCGGTCGATCCCTCGAGCCCGTTCACCGGCGGCGCGATCCTCGGCGACCGCATCCGCATGGTCGACCGCGCGCTCGACGAGGGCGTCTTCATCCGCAGCATGGCGAGCCGCGGCCACGTCGGCGGGCTCGCGCGCGCGAGCGTGCGCGTCGTGAACGTGCTCGACGCCATCGGCTTCGACGTCGTCCTCGTCGAGACCGTCGGGGTGGGGCAGGAGGAGATCGACGTCGTGCGCGTCGCCGACACCGTCGCGCTCGTCACCGTGCCCGGCCTCGGCGACGACATCCAGGCCATCAAAGCGGGCATCCTCGAGATCGCCGACGTCCTCGTCGTCAACAAGGGCGACCGCCCGGGTGCGGACGAGACCGTGCGCGACCTCGCCCAGATGCTCACGCTCGGTTCGCGGCGGTACGCCGAGGACGGATCCGGCCACCACCGCGCGGCTGGCCTGCCGCACGCCGAGCCGGACGAGCGCACCGGCTGGAAGCCGCCCATCGTCCGCACCGTGGCCGCTACCGGCGAGGGGATCGACGAGCTCGTCGGCGCGGTCGACCGGCACCGCGAGTGGGCGGCAACGAGCGGCGAGCGGGAGCGCCGCCGCGCCGACGCCGCGCGTGTCGAGGTCGAGGCGCTCCTGCGCGACGCACTCGTGCGGCGGCTCGAGGAGCGCGTCGGCGCCGAGGGCGT
>JAGWSB010000007.1 GCA_028876375.1 Chloroflexota bacterium
GCGTCCCTCACGTCGATGTCGGGGAAGGGGTTGTCGGCGCTCTCGAGCGCCGCCACCTCGCCCTCGTTCTCGGCCGTCCCGCAGCGCGCGATGTCGACGGCGCGATAGAAGCGGAGGGCGTGGGCGCGGAACCGCTCCGACGCGTAGTCCGCCGCCTGCCCGGTGGTCACCAGGAACGGCCAGTCGCTCGACGACGCGAGAAGCAGCTCGCGCGCGGCCTGGCGCAGCGCGCGCTCGCGCAGCGGATCGTCCGAGCCCGCGCGGCAGGCGTCGACGAACCGGGCCTGGATCTTCGCGAGGTCCCGCCAGATCCACTCGGTCCGGCCGTTCAGCCACGTCGAGTCGTCGTTGTCCTTGCCCCACGAGCCTTCGCGGACGTCGACGCGCAGCTGCGGCGGCTGCGCCGCGATGCGCTCCGCCACCGTCGTCGTCTCGGGCCCGCCCGCGCTCATCCGTCGCAGCACCTCGGTCAGCCACTCGACCCCCTCGAACCACCAGTGGCCGAAGAGCTCGCTGTCGAAGGTCACGGTGAGAAGCCCGTCGCGGCCGCTCCGCTCGCGCTCCGCGGCGAGCTCCCGCCGCACGAGCTCGACGAAGTGGTCGGCATGGACGCGGACACGCGCCGACGCGCGCTCCGGCTCGTACTCCGCCTTTTGCGAGAGATCCGTCGTCACGTCGGTGACGCGCCAGTACCGCAGCCCGGACCGCGGATCCTTGCGGTGGAACTCGCGGTACGCGGGGTCGCCGGGGTAGCCGTGCATCGCGGACCACACCTGACCGCTCACCGAAGGATGCCGCGCGACGACCGCGACGTCGGACGCGGCGACGAGATACGGACGGAAGATGTCGACGTCGGCGGCGCTCCACTCGATGGGGGCGTCGGCCACGCCGACGATGCCCGCGCCCGAGCGGTCCTGCTCGCGCCGCGTGGGCGATCGCCGCATCCGTGCCGGCGCCGCGGCGCGCGACGCGAGCAGCGGCGCGTCGCTGAAGAAATGGGTGAACCCGTGCTCCTCGAGGAGGAGCTCGAGACCGGGGCGGTACGCGCACTCGGGGAGCCAGATGCCCGTCGGCTCGGACCCGAGGATGCGCCGCGACGAGCGGCGGCCCGTGGCGAGCTGGAGGTGGACGGTCGGTCCGTCGAGGAGCGGCAGATAGCCGTGCGTCGCCGCGCTGGTGAGGAGCTCGACGTGCCCGGTGCGCGCGAGGTCGGCGAACGCCCCCGGGATGTCGCGGTCGAAGCGCGAGACGAACGACGTGCCGAGGCGCCCATAGAGCTCGACGTACGTCGCGGCGAGCTGCGCCGCGTGCGGCCGACCCTCGGAGCGGAAGGCCCGCCGATCCTTCTCGGCGCGCGCGATCTGGTCGTCGATGTAGCGCACGGAGCGATCGATGACGTCGCGATCGGCGAGCTGCTCGAGGAGGATCGGCGTCAGGCCGACCGTGAGCCGGAAGTGGACGTCCGCGGCGCGGAGGTCGTGCAGCGCGACGAGCAGCGGAAGGTACGTGCCGAGCACGGCCTCGTGGATCCATTCCTCGCCGTGCGGCCAGCGGCCGGCGCCGCGCGCGTAAGGCAGATGCGAATGCAGGACGAAAGCGAAGGCGTCGGCCACCCCGGCCATTGTGTCCTACGCTCCGCCGCGGGTACGCGGGCCGGTCAGGGGAGCGAGCGACGGGCGCGCGGCGCGCTTCGTGCGGCCGTGAGCGTGACGACGCCCGCGGGCGCCGCGGCGGGCCGAGAGGCTCACGCCAGACCCTCTCGCCGACTCCTATCGTTCTGACGACCTCGCGCGATCGAGAGGGAAGGACACGCACATGCGCATCAGCCTCCTCGGCGTCGGGCGCCTCGCCGGCCGCTCGTGGCGCGACGAGCGGGCGGTCCGACCGGCTGAGGTCGCGTGACCGTCGAGGTCCGCTTCCTCGGCACGGGCGACGCGTTCGCGAGCGGCGGGCGCTCGCACGCGTGCATCCTCGTCAGCGCGCCGGAGGGGCGCATCCTCCTCGACTGCGGCGGCAGCTCGCTCCCCGCCATCGTCCGGGCCTGCGACCCCGGCACGATCGACGCCGTCGCGGTGACGCACCTGCACGGCGATCACTTCGGCGGGCTCCCCTATCTGGTCATGCAGCAGAAGTACGCGCCGCGCTCGCGGCCGCTCCTCGTCGGTGGCCCACCCTCGCTCGAGGAGCGCTACCTCGGATCGATGCGCGGGCTGTACCTCGATTTCTTCCACTCGCCGTGCCCCTTCGACGTGCGCTGGAGCGTCCTCGGCCCGACGCCCACGAAGCTCGGCCCGGCCGAGATCTCCGCGCACCCGGTGGAGCACGTCCCGGCGTCGGAGCCGCACGGCTTCCGCGTGCGGATCGGCGGAAGGCTCATCGCGTATTCGGGGGACGCGCGCTGGAGCGCTGCCATCCCGCCGCTCGCGGACGGCGCGGACCTGTTCATCTCGGAGACGACGACCTACTCGCTCCCCGATCCGGTCCACATCTCCGCGAAGGAGCTGGTCTCGCACCGCGCGGAGCTCCGCTGCAAGCGCCTCGTGGCGACGCACCTCGGGAAGGACAGCGTGGCGAACGTCGCCTCGCTCGGCCTCGAGCATGCCGAGGACGGGATGGCGATCGAGCTCTAAGCCTCCGCGGGCTAACGGTGCAGCGCGGCCACCCAGGCGCGAACGAGTCGGTCGTGCTCGCTCTCGGCCCACGCCCGGTCGTAGGCCACGAGCTTCGCGCGATCGAGCGCCGGCGCGCCCGGGGGAGCGGCCACGTCGCGCCGGACCGGGAAGACGTGCGCCGTGCGGACCATGAGCTCCGCCGCGTCCTTGCCCAAAGACCAGTCGACGAACGCGCGCGCGGCGCGCGGGCTGGCGGTCCCGCTGACGATGCTCAGCGCGCCGACGCCGACCGTCGTGTCCTCGGGGACGACGATGTCCAGCGCGGCGTCGGTCGCTTTGCGCTGGAGGATGTCGTGGCTCCACGCGATCCCGTAAAGCGCCTCGCCGCCGGCGACGAGGTCGAGCGTGCGGAGCTCCGATCCCGTGTACTCCGTGACGTTCGGATCGATCCGCTTCATGTAGTCCATCGTCCGCGCGTCGTCTCGGCCGCCGCGGAAGTCCTGCACCGCCAGGAGCGCGTATCCCGCGGACGTCTTCGAGGGGTCGGGAAGCGCGAGCTTCCGCTGCCAGGCCGGACCCGTCAGGTCGTCCCAGGACGGGCGCGCGTAGGCGGCGCCGAGCCGCGGCGCGTTCACGGCGCCTGCGAGGAGGGTGAGGTACCAGCCCGTCCACGAGCCGCTCGGATCGACGGCCTCGGGGGCCGGCGCGGCCGCGCTTCGCGACGAGTACTTCTCGAGGAGGCCCTCGCGCGCGAGCACGTCGTGCAGCGAGCTGTCGCCGCCGACGAAGAGGTCGGCTTTGCGCGCCGCCTTCTCGACCCGGATGCGCGTCTGCAGCTCGCTCGCCGCCGCGACGGAGAGGACGTCGATCCGGACGCCGGCGTAGGCCTTTCGGAAAGCGGCGATCAGCGCGTCCGTCGCCTCGTCACCGACCGCGGAGTACAGCGCGAGCGCGCCGGACACGCTCGCCGCGCCCGGGCCGACCCCCGTGCCCGCCGACGCCGACGCGCTCGACGGAGCGGCGCTCGGCGTGGGCGAGCCGAAGCACGCCTCGGCGAGCGGAGCGGAGGCGGCCGCACCGAGGAGCCGCAGGAGCGTGCGCCGCTTCACATGAGAGACCCCCGCACGCGCCGGTCGGCGCGTGCGGGGGCGAGCATACCCGCGTGGGATCGTCTACTTCGTGCCCATGCCGTCCATGATCGCGTCGCGCTGCGCTCCGCTGATCGCGCCGCTGCGCACGAGACCGCCGAGGATGTCGCCGAGGCGGTCGAGCGAGAAGCCGTCCCAGTCGGCGCGGTGGCAAGCGTCGATGACCGCGTCACGCTGATCGCGGCTGAGGACGCCGCGGTCGGTGAGCCGGTCGAGGACCGTGAGAAGGCGATCGACATTGCGGTCCGCGTGGGCGACGGCGTCGACGATCTCGTCGCGCTGTGCCGCGGTGATGACGCCGCGGTCCTGCACGCGCTCGAGGATCGCGTTCAGGCGCGAGATGGAGAAGCCGTCCCAGTCGGCGCGGCGCACCGCGTCCGCGACGGCGTCCTTCTGCGACGGCGTCATGCGTCCGGTGTCGACCATTCGGTCGAGCGCCGCGTGGAACGCGTCGAGCGCCGCCGCGTCGACGCGGTCCCGGCTCGAGGCCTGCGCGACGGCCGCGGGCCGCGGCGACGGCGTCGCCGCCGCCAGCGCGGTGCCGCTCCCGACGAGCGGGATGCCGAGCATGGTGAGCGCGAGGGTGCTGCCGAAGATCTTGGCGAGGATCGACATTCGTGTGCTCCTTCCGTTCCGCGTGTTTGCCGGAGATACGGCCGAGGAAGGCGCGTTGTTGGGGCGTGAAGGCCGCCGCGCGGGATCCTTACGATCCGTTGACCGCGCGTAAGAAGATCGTGAAGCGGCGACGCCTCAGCGCGAGAGGAGGTGGTGCTCCTGCGCGAGGATCACGGCTTCGAGGCGCGAGTGCGCGCCGAGCTTCTCGATCACGTTCTGCACGTGGACGCGCACGGTCGCGACGCTGATCCCGAGCTGATCCGAGATGGCTTGATTGTCGAGCGCGTGGGCCATGCGCTCGAGCACCTCGGTCTCGCGCGGCGTGAGGCGCTCCCGCAGGGCGGCGCGCCGGGCCTCCTGCTGCCGCCGCTGCTGCAGCCGCGCGAGGAGGGCGGTGAGGGCGGTCGGCGGGATGAGCATCTCCCCCGCCGCGGCGCGCCGCACGGACTCGGCGATCCCCGCGACCGCCTCGGACTTCACGACGTAGCCCGAGACCCCCGCTTCGATCGCCGCCAGCATCGCGTCGTCGCTGGCATCCGCGCTCAGCATGAGGAGCACCGCGTCGGGCGCCGTCTCGCGGATCGCGCGAGCGGCGTCGGCGCCCGTTCCGTCCGGCAGGTGATAGTCGAGGAGCACGACGTCGGGACGGACGTCGGACGCGATGACGCGGGCGTCGGCGACGCCGCGCGCCGTGCCGACGACGTCGAGGTCCTCGGCGCGGCTGAGCGTCAGGCGGAGGCCTTCCGCGACGATCGGGTGGTCCTCGACGATGAGGATGCGGATGGGCGCGGTCATCACACCTCCCGCGCGAGCGGAAGGTAGAGGGCGAACCGCGCTCCCGTCCCTCGCCCCTCGCTCCGCGCGTCGACCGTGCCGCCGTGGGCCTCGACGATCAGCCGCGTGAGATAGAGCCCGAGGCCGGCGCCGTCGCGACGCTCGCTGGGCCCCGACAGGCGACCGTACTTCCGGAAGAGCTTGCTCGTCTCGCGCGGATCGAATCCGATGCCGGCGTCGCTGACCACCAAGCCGGCGGCTCCCTCGCGCTCGACCACGTCGACGGTGACGCGGGCCGGCGGCGCCGAGTACGCGAGGGCGTTGCGGATGTAGTTGTCGAGCGCGCGCCTCAGGTGGTCGGGATCGGCCCGCACGGCGACCGGCCGCGCGGCGTGGCGCACCTCGATCCGGTCCGGCGCGTTCGACGCCGCCGCGGCGTCGCACGCGAGCCGATCGAGGTCGACCGGGACGAGATCGAGCGCCAGCGAGCCGCTCTCGAGGCGGCCGATGGTGAGCAGCCCGCTCGCGACGCGCTCCAGGTCGCCGGCCTGCTGTCGCAGCCGCCCGACGAACGATCGCTCGTCGTCGGCGAGGCGCGGCGACGACTCGAGCGACGCCGACGCCAGCGCCATCGAGGCCGCGGAGTGGCGGAGCTCGTGGACGAAAAGGGCGATCGATCCCTCGCGCAGCTCGGCCTCGCGCAGCAGCTCGTCCCGCCGTGAGCGCAGCTCCCTGTCTTGGCGCCGCAGCTGCGCCGTGAGCAGGACGACGACGCTGTAGAGGACGAAGCGCGTGATGGTGTTCCAGAGAGGGACGTCGATGCCGTAGGCGAGCGCGCGTCCGAGGTAGTCGTTCGCGAAGAAGAGCGAGACCGTCGCGAGCGCCGCGACGCCGAGGCCGAACGCGCGGCCGCCGAGCCACGTGGCGCTCATGACCGGGATCAGGTAGAAAGTGCGCAGCTCGTACTGCGGACCGCTCACGTAGTCGGCCACGCCCACCACGGCGACGGCGACGAGGTGGAGCGCGACGATGAGGACGCGTCGCGGGCGTGCCGGCAGGTCGCCCCATCGCATGAACGGAAGTATCCGACCGGCGGCAGGGCGGGCGGCCGACCCGCCTACGGCATCTGCCGTATTCAGATCGTCCGTGGCGACCCGTACGCTCCGGGCCGGCAACGAAGCCCCTATCTCCCAACCCCACCGAAGCGAACGGCGCCCTCCGTAAGGAGGGCGCCGTTCGTTACCGCGGCCATCGGGTCAGGGCAGGAGCGCGCCACTCGGGAAGTAGAGGGGGGCGTCCGCCGACGCGAACGAGTCCCCGTAGAAGCGCAGGTAGTCGCAGACGTGCGCGCCCCAGTACGCGCGCGAATGACCCCCGGCCCATTCGTGCCACGCGTGCGGGATGCCGAGCCGGTCGAGCTCCGTGTTGAAGAGCGCCGCGCGCGGCGCCCAGGGATCCTGGCTGCCGATGTCGATCCACAGTCGCAGCGACACCGCGAGGTCGGGCCGCGTGCGGACGATCGTCATCGGATCGCGTGCCGCGTACTGCGCCTTGTCGCCGAAGAACGGGAAGGCCTGCTCGAACGAGCGCAGGACGAGGCTGTGGCTGCCGACGATCGAGAACACGTCGACGTGGTTGAGCGCGAGCTGGAGGGCGCCGTGCGCGCCCATCGAGTCGCCCCCGATCGCGCGCGCGGAGCGGTCGCGGATGGTGCGGTAGCGCGAGTCGACCTCGGCGACGAGGTCGCGCGCCGTGTACGTGCCCCACGCTTCGTGGTCCGGGCCGGCGTGATCCATCCAGTACGCCCGGTCGCCCTGCGGCATGATGATGATGAACGGGGCGATCTCCCCGTCGGCCATCATCCGGTCGGCCGCGTCGAGCAGCCCGTACGTCCGCCACTCGGTATCGCTGCCGCTCATGCCGTGGAGCATGTAGAGCACGGGGTAGCGCCGCCCGCTCGCGCCGTAGCCCGCGGGCAGGTAGACGAGGTACGGCATCTCGCGCCGCAGTGCCGCGCTCCAGAAGGTCTGCGTCTCGGTGCGCGAGGTCGGCGCGGGGAACGTCGAGCGCTCGCCTCCAAGGGTGAAGGCGGCGAGCGCCGCTCGGGAGGGAGCGAGGGGGATGGCCGCGACGGCGAGGGCGAGCGCGAGCGCGACCGCCCGCGTGCGCCGCCACCCGCCCATGCGAGCAGGCTAGCGCGTCGCGAGCGTGCTGGAGAAGTAGCGGAGGAAGTCCTCCACGTGCGCGCTCCAGTAGGCCGCCGAGTGATCGCCCGTCACGACCTCGAGGTCGTTCGGGATCCCGAGCCGCGTGAGCTCCGACGCGATGTCGCGCGCCTGCGCGACCCACGGATCGGTGTCGCCGTCGTCGATGCGCCAGGTGTACCCCGCCGCGAGCGCCGGCTTCGCCTCGATGAGCGACAGCGGGTCGCGCGCCGCGAACGCGGCGCCGCTGCCCAGGTACGTCGGCGCGTCGCCGGACGGCCGCAGAGCCGGGCTGATGGCGTCGATCGCGCTCCAGACACCCGGGAAGCTCAGCGGCAGCTGGATCGCGGCGTGGCCGCCCATCGAGAGCCCGCCGATGCCGCGCGCGGACGCCTTGGCGATGGTGCGGTAGGTGCGGTCGACCTGCGGCACGACGTCGAGCGCGACGTAGCTGCCCCACTTCTCGCCGTTCGCGCCGGTCGACGCGTCGACGACGTGGTCGACCCAATACTCCTGGTCGCCCTGTGGAAGGACGACGATCGCGGGCGCGATCTGCCCCGAGGACATCAGGCGCTCCGCGGCGTCGAGGAGACCGTAGTCGATCCATTCGTTGTTGCTGCCGCTGCCGCCGTGGAGCATGTACACGGTCGGATAGCGCGTCGCCGTGTCGTCGTACCCCGGCGGGAGATACACCGCGATCGGCATCTGCCGCCGCAGCTGCTGGCTGTAGAAGGTCGACGTCTCGATCCGCCCCGCCGACGGGACGCGCGTTCCCGCGGTCGTGGCGACGATGGGCGCCGCGCTCGCCGTCGTCGAGGCGCGCGCGAGCGTCGTCGGCAGGTACTCCGCGCCGATCGCGGTCCCGCTCGCGACCCACACGACGGCGACGAGCGGCAGGACCGCCGTCGCGCCCGCGGCGAAGCTCGCGGGGAGCGCGACGACGCGGCGCAGCGAGAGCGGACCCATCCGCCGCTGAACGACCGGCCAGATCACACACGCGGCCCAGACCATGAGGACGGCCGCGCTCTGGAAGAGCGCGTTCTCGCGGTCCAGCCGCACGGGCGCCATGAGCTCCGACGACCAGAAGGCGACGACGAACAGCTGCACGCCGTAGGCGAACAGCGCCTGCTGCCCGAAGCGCAACAGCAGCCATCCGGTCCAGCGACGCAGCGGCGCCCAGGCGAGGGTGACGAGCGCCCAGCCGAACGATGCCGCCGCGAGGAGCGCGAGGACACGGCCGATGCGGGCGTCGTTCTTGTCGAAGAGGAGCGTCTGCACGTCGACCGTGTTCGTCGCCCCGAGGAGGTGGCGCGCGATGAGCTCGACCGCGGTCAGCGCGACGACGCCCGCGACGCCCGCCGCGATGGTCCGCGACGGCGCGAGCCATCGCGCGATCCGCTGGCGGTGGTAGCCGAGGACGAGCCCGGAGAAGAAGAGGACCTGCCAGGCCGCGAACGGGAAGCCGCCGTCGAGGATCGTCCACGGCTGCGGCGGTCCGCCGCGCCACACCTGCGCGAGCGCCCAGAGCAGCCAGGAGGAGACGAGGACGAGCGCGGTGTGGCCGCGCGCGACGAGCCACAGCGCGGGCCCGGCCGCGAGCACCAGGAGCGTGTAGAGCACGAGGACGTCGGTGAGCGAGTACGACCGGCGGAACGTGAGCACCGAGAGCGCGAAGTCGCCGCCGCTCTTCGCGGGCGTCGCCGCGGCGGCCCACGGCGTCCCGAGCGCCGCGGACGCCGCGGCGAAGGTGATGGTCAGGATGACGGTGAGCGCGTAGAGGAACCAGGCGCGGCCGAAGACCTTCTCGATCATGCCGCGGACGCCGGTCTTCTGGATGACGCCGCGGTGGACCATTCCCATGGAGACCCCGGAGAGGAGGACGAAGCCTTCCGCGGCGGACACGAAGAACCTGTTCCCGCCGGTGAGGGCGTAGAGCCACGAGGTCTCACCGCCGACGTGGTCGACGATCATCACGAAGACGCAGAACCCCCGGAGCAGGTCGATCCGGAGGTCCCTCTTGTTCGGGCCGTCGGTGGATGCCTCGTAGCGCCACGCGCGCAGCCGCTCCCGCAGCGCGACGGGGAGGACGGAAGGCACACGGGAATGAAGCCGTATGGACGGACGGAGGGGATGAGAACGGAGTTAGATCGGGGACGTTCTTACCAAGTTCTTAACCCCGACCCCGGCGCGGGTCCTGTGGCTGCACATGATGCGAAGCGTGACGGAGCCGCGCTCCAACGCGCCCGGCGCCCTGGCCGTCGGCATCTTCGTCGCCTACGTCGGCGTGCTCCTGGTCGTGATGGTCACGCAGGGCGTGGAGCCGCTGCCCGACCGCTTCGCCGTGGTCATGCTCGTCGGCGCGGTCATCCTCGGGCGCGGAAAGCGATTCATCGCGGACTGGTCACCGTTCGTCTTCCTCGTCGTGTCATACGACTTCCTGCGCGGCCTCGCGCCCGCTCTCAGCGGACGCGCGCACTTCCTCGCGTCGATCGACATCGATCGCGGGATCTTCGGCGTCGTGCCGACCGTCGCGCTCCAGGGGCTGCTCTTCACCGGGACGCCGCGGTGGTACGACTACTTCGCGACCTTCGTGTACTTCCTCCACTTCGTCGTGCCGCTCGGCTTCGCCATGATCCTGTGGCTCCGCGACCGCGGGTACTTCGCGGAGTTCGTCGCGAGCATCACGCTCCTGTCCTACGCGGCCTGGGTCACCTACGTCGTGTTCCCGGCGGCACCGCCGTGGATGGCCGCTCAGGCCGGGCACCTCACGGGCGTGACGCGGATCCTCGACAAGACGATCGACCTTCTCCCCCATCGCCTCGACCTCCCGAGCGTGTACAAGGCGCTCGACCCGAACCCGGTAGCGGCGATCCCGTCGATCCACGCCGCCTACCCATTCCTCGTGCTCCTGTTCGCGCTGCGCGTCTTCGGGCGGCGCAGCCTCTTCGTCGCCCTCTACGTCGCCGCCGTGTGGTGGGCGATCGTGTACCTCGGCGAGCACTACGCGACCGACGTCATCATCGGGGTCGCCTACGCCACGGCGGCGTTCGCGGCCGGACCGGCCGTCGTGCGAGCCCTCGGCCGCCTGCGCGCTCCGCGAGCCGTCACGCAGCTCTCGGCCCTCCGGTATCGCTGGTCGCTCCCGCGTAGGATCGGCATGTAAGCGACCGCCGCATCCTCGCGATCACCCTCGCGCTCGCCGCCGTCCTCGGCCTGACGGTCGGCGCCCTGACGGGCGCGAACGCGCGCGCCGACGACACCTTCTACGGATACGTGCGCTCCGATCCGCGCGGCGCCGACCGCGATCCCATCAACCTCCTGTACGACTCGGCGAACGGCGTGGGGAGCGTGCTCTCGGCCTTCCACGCCGACCTCCCTTGGCCGGACAACGGGGGGAGCCGCATGTTCTTCCTCTACGCCGGATCGGAGCACGCGCAGGACGCGCAGCGCGCGAGCGCCTGCGGCGGCTGCGACCGCTACCACGTCCGTTTCCGGACGTCCTCGGCGCGGCCCGACCGTACCGTCGCCGCGTCGCACTACGAAGTCGTGAGCTGGTGCGGGCACAGCAGCCGCAGCTTCGATCACGCGCGCGATCGCATCGCCGCCGCGGCCGCCGCGAGCGGTCGGGCCGTGACCTGGCACTTCTGGGGCAATACGAAGATGTCGGTGCAGTGCGACGGCTATGAGGTCGCGAGCGACGGATGGATCGCGGAGATCGACCTTCCGTGAGGCGCGCTCGACGCGTCGGGCTCCTGGCCGCCGCGGCGACCGTCACGGCGGTCATCGCGGCGCTCGCCGGCGCGGCGGTCGCGGGGGCGCGGGCGGACGTCGTGACCCACGTGGTCGTGATGCGCGGCGGATCCGGCGACGCCGCGGCGCGGCGCGTCGAGTACTGGATCGACCCGGCGCGCGACCTCGCGCGCTCGGTCGAGGCGACGCCCGACGGCGCGGTCGTGCACGCGACGGGATCGGACTGGGTGCTCGATCTCCCGCCGACGGGTGCGGGAACGCTGTACCGCACCGCCGCCGCGGGGGAGCCGCCGACGCGTGAGGTGACCGGCCGCCTCGACGCGATCCGCGCGTCGCGGAGCACGACGACGAAGATCGTGCTCGAGGAGAGCCTCCGCGGCGACGGCTTCCCCGCCTCGTTCTTCGCCGACCGCGGCGGCCGTCGCGTCGATGAGACGACCGAGACGACCCTGAGCGGCGCGGCGGCGCTCGCGCACATGCCGTTGTACGCGCTGCCCGGCGCGCGGTCGACGTCGCTCGAGAAGGTCCTCTATACGCGCTTCGCGAGCGACCGCACGCTCGAGCAGGTCCACGAGCTCTACGCGGCGGACATCCAGGTCACCGTCGACCTACTGCCCGGCCCGGTCACGCTCGACCGTCCCGGCGCCACCGACGTCGAGACGTTCGCGGGCGCGGGCAAGCTCTATCGCGAGGCCTGGGGCGCGCAGGTCCTCGTCTCGCGCGGCGACGTCGTGTACGGCGTGAACGCTCCGAGCGAGCGGGTCGCGCGCTCGGTGGCGCTGGCCCTCCGACCGGTCGCGCGCTAGGCGCGCGCCGCTCAGTCGGCGACCGCCGCCGCTTCCGCGACGGCCGCGACCGCCTCGACCGCGCGGCGTCGTCCGCGCATCGGCACTTCCTTGAGCAGCAGGGCGATGCCGACCGCCGCCGCGGCGGCGATGGCGGAGGCCACGAACGCGAGCTCGAGCCCGTTCGTGAGCGCGGTGAGGGCGGCGGGATCGGTCGTCGACGGGAGCACGTCCGGTGAGACGTTCTGCCCGATCTGGACGGCGAGCAGCGCCCCGAGCACGGTGACGCCGATCGTCTGACCCAGCGAGTTCCAGAACTGGACCTGGCTGGACGCCACGCCGACGAAGCGGTGCGGCACGGCGCTCATGACGGCGTTCTGGTAGATGGGCTGGTTGAGGCCGAAGCCGGTGCCGATGACGAGGAGGTCGCGCATGACCTCTCCCTCGCTCGACGCCGCGGTCACGCGCGAGAGGAGGAAGAGGCCGAGCGCGAGCATCCCGAGGCCGAAGGCGCTCACGAAGCGGTAGCGGTCGATGCGGCTGACGATCTGGCCGCTGATGAGCGAGGCGACGACCATCGCGCCCATCCGCGGCGTGAGGAAGAGGCCGGACTGCGTGGCCGTGAGCCCGAGCACGCCCTGGTAGAGGAGCGGGACGAAGATGTTCGAGCCGAACATCCCGAACGCCGCGAGGAACGACACGATGACGGCGACCGTGAACGTCGGCGTGCGGAAGAGCTCGAGCGGCATGACGGGGTGGTCGGCGCGCGTCTCCTCTCGGAGGAACGCCGCGAGCATCAGGACGGCGGCGACGAGCAGCGCCACGACGAGCGGCGAGCCGAGGCCGTCCTCGCGCATCGCGGTGAGAGCGGTGAGGAGCGGCACGAGCCCCGCGGCGAGGAAGAGGGCGCCGCGCACGTCGATGTGCCGCAGCGTCGCTTCCGTCCGGGCGTGCGGCATGGTCAGCGCGACCGTCGCCGCGGCGACGATCCCGAGCGGGATGTTCACGTAGAAGACGGAGCGCCAGCCGAACTGATCCGTCAGGACGCCGCCGACGATCGGCCCGGCGATCGCCGCGAACGCGAAGACGCTCACGAAGACGCCCTGCATCCGGGCGCGCGTCGCGGGGAGGTACAGGTCCGCGATCGAGGCGACGGTCGACGAGGTGAGGAATCCGCCGAAGACCCCCTGCACGGCGCGCGCGACGACGAGCTCGGGCATCGACTGCGACAGGCCGCACAGCGCCGACGAGACGAGGAATCCGATCATGCCGCCTTGGAGGAAGCGCTTCCGGCCGAAGAGGTCGCCCAGCTTGCCGGAGATCGGGATGATCGTCGTCGAGGAGACGAGGTACGCCGTCGTCACCCAGGCGTAGAACTCGAGGCCGGACAGGTCCTCGACGATCCGCGGCATCGCCGTCGCGACGATCGAGGTGTCGAGGGCCGCGAGCAGCTGGCTGAGCATGAGCCCGACGGTGACGACGACGAGCTGCCGGCGCGGCAGGACGATGCGCGGGCTGTCGACCGCGGCGACCTCCTCCAGAGGATCCGGCCCGCCGGTCACGACGCGGGCACCGCGTCGCCCTCGGGCTCCGTCTCCTCGGAACGGACGGCGCGCGCGAACTCCTCGAGAGCGGCGGCGATCCGCCCCCGCGCGGCGGGCTCGAGACGCTCCGCGGCGGTGCGGATGGCGCTCTGCTCGAGCAGCGGGACGGAGGTCACGAGCCCCAGGCCGGCGGGGAGGATCGAGGCGACGACCTTGCGCCGGTCGACGGGGTCGCGGCGCCGCTCGATGAGGCCGCGCTCCTCGAGCCGGTCGACGACCCGCGTGACGGAGGGCGGCGTGAGGCCGAGCTCCGCGCCCAGCTCCCCCAGCGGCTTCGCCGTCTTGGCCAGCCGCCGGAGCGCGCGTACCTGCGTGAGCGTCAGTTGTGACGACCGCCAGATGCGCCCCTGGAGCGGCTCAGACAGAGTCACGGCGTCGAGGTAGGCGCGGAGGAGCGTGCCGACCGACGGGTCGATCGCGCGGGAATTTGACATTGTATCAATATTACGCGGTCAGTTAAGTATCTGGAGGAGAGCGATGAGGTCGGTAGGGGTCCTGGCCGGCGTGGGCGCCGTCGCGACGCTGCTCACGGCGATGCAAGGGAGGCTCGCGCGTGTCGCCAACGCGAGCATGGCGTGCCCGGATTGGCCGCTCTGCGAGGGCCGCCTGGTGCCGCGGCTCGATGGGCTCGTGCTCATCGAATGGGCGCATCGCTCGCTCGCGTTCGTCACCGCGCTCGTCATCGTCGCGATCGTGGTCGCCGCGTGGCGCGCCCGCTTCGCGCGCGTGTGGAGCGTCCTGGCGCTCGGAACGCTCGCCGTGACCGCGGGCATCGGAGGGGTCGCCGTTCTCAACGACATGCAGATCGCGCCGATCTGGTCGGCGATCGACGAAGGGACGGCCATGCTGACCTTCGGCATCCTCCTCGCGCTGGCTGTCCGCGCGCGCGTTCCGGTGGCGAGGGGGACCGCCACCGCGTAGCTCTCGGCGATCGGCGGATCGCGCATGGGCTGGTCTAGCGGCTGAGCCGACGGCCAGATTCGAACTGGCGACCGGCGCATTACGAATGCGCTGCTCTACCGGCTGAGCTACGTCGGCGGGTCGAAGCGAAGTGTACCGGACGTCGCGCGGTCGCGTGCTCTCCGGGGCCGGCCACGCTCTTTGATATACTAACGATTCGATATGCGACAGCCAGCGCGCCAGCGCCCCGTTCGCCCACGCAGCGAGCCGTCGGCCGCGGCGCGGCAGCTCATGGACGTCGTGCCCTCGGTCGTCCGCCTCATCCGCTCCGAGATGCGCCGCCACTCGGGCATCGGCTCCATCCCCCAGTTCCGCGCGCTCACCTACCTCGAGCGGCATCCCGGCGCCGCGCTCGGCGAGCTCGCCGCCCATCTCGGCGTCACCGCCCCGTCCGCGTCGGTGCTCGTGCAGCGGCTCGTCCGCGACGGTCTCGTCCGACGCGCGGACCGGCCGACGGAGCGTCGTGCCGTCGCCATCACCCTCACGCCCAGGGGGCTCGTCCTCCTGCGGCGGTCGCGGAGCGCGACGCGCGCGCGCGTGGCGGCGGCGCTCACCGCGCTGAGCTCCGAGGAGCTCGCGACGGTCAACGAGGCGCTCTCGATCCTCGACGGCCTGTTCGATCAGCGAGGCGGCCATGCGAGCTGACGTCGCCGCCGTCGAAACGATCGATCTCGTTCGGCGCTTCGACGACCTCGTCGCGGTCGACAGCGTGTCGTTCGCGGTGTCGACGGGTTCCGTCTTCGGCCTGCTCGGACCGAACGGCGCCGGCAAGACGACAACGATCAAGATGCTCACGACGCTCCTCCCGCCCAGCGCCGGTACCGGACGCGTGAACGGGTACGACATCCTCCACGAGCCCGTCGAGGTGCGCCGCCGCATCGGCTACGTGCCCCAGGCGCTCTCGGCGGACGGACTGCTCACCGGCCGCGAGAACCTCTCCGTCTTCGCCAAGCTCTACTCGATCCCGCGCTCCGAGCGCCGCGAGCGCATCGACGACGCCTTCGAGCTCATGGGCCTCGACGACGCCGCCGACGACCTGGTCAAGACGTACTCCGGCGGCATGGTCCGTCGGCTCGAGATCGCCCAGTCGATGCTCCACTCGCCGCCGGTGCTCTTCCTCGACGAGCCGACGGTCGGCCTCGACCCCGTCGCGCGGCGCATCGTGTGGGACCACCTGCGCGCCGTCCGCGAGACGCTGGGCACGACGATCCTCCTCACGACGCATTACATGGAGGAGGCCGCCGAGCTCTGCGACCGGGTCGCGATCATGCACCAGGGCCGCGTCGCGGCCATCGGCGCGCCCGCCGAGCTCGTCACGGCGAGCGGCGCGGCCGACCTCGACGGCGCCTTCGCCCACTACACCGGCGCCGAGCTCAAGGAAGGGGGCAGCTACAAAGATGCGCTCCGTACCCGCCGTACAGCGCGCCGCCTGGCCTGACCTCGGCGGCGCCTTCACGTTCCTCGAGCAGGTCTACGCCGTCGCCGAGGCCGACGCGCGCAAGCTGCGGCACGACCCGGTCATCCTCCTCACCCGCGCGGTCCAGCCCGCGCTCTGGCTGCTGGTGTTCGGACAGGTGTTCGCGCGGATCCGCGGCGTCCCGACCGGCAGTCTCAGCTACCTCGACTTCATGGCTCCCGGCATCCTGGCCCAGAGCTCGCTCTTCATCGCCATCTTCTTCGGGATCTCGGTCATCTGGGAGCGCGACCTCGGGATCCTGCACAAGTTCCTCGCCAGCCCCGCGCCGCGCGTCGCGCTCGTGCTCGGCAAGGCGTGCGCGGCGGGCATCCGCGGCATCGCGCAGGCGCTCATCGTCTATGTCCTCGCGCTGGTCCTGCGGGTCGACGTCCGCCCGGACCTCTTCGCGGTCGTCGGCGTCTTCCTCTGCGTCGCCCTCGGCTCGGCCGTCTTCGCCACGTTCTCGCTCGTCATGGCCTGTCTCGTCCGCGACCGCGAGCGCCTCATGGGCTTCGGCCAGGTCCTCACGATGCCGCTCTTCTTCGCCAGCAACGCGATCTACCCGATCTCGCTCATGCCCGGCTGGCTCCAGGTCATCTCCGGCGTCAACCCGCTCACCTATCAGATCGACGCGCTGCGCACGCTGATGATCAACGGCGCGACGAGCGTGTTCAGCGTCCCGCTCGACGTCGGCATCCAGGTGCTCTTCCTGGCCGCGCTCGTATGGCTCGCCGCGCGGCTCTACCCGAGGGTCGTCTAGCGCGAGGTGGTCACCCCCACCCGCGGACACAGATCCGCGAGCACGCACTCCGAGCAGAGCGGACGCCGCGCGACGCACACCGCCCGCCCATGGCGGATCAGCCCCATGTGGAAGGCGTAGACGAGGTCGGGCGGGACCGCCGCCTGCAGCTCCTCCTGCGCCCGGACCGCGCTCGAGCGCTCGTCGACGAGCCCGAGGCGGATGGCGGCGCGATGGACGTGCGTGTCGACCGGGAGGTACGGCCGGTCGAGGGAGAAGAGGAGCACGCACGCCGCCGTCTTCGGCCCGACCCCCGGAAGCCCGACGAGGACCTCCCACAGCTCGGCGTCGGGTAGCTCGGCGAGCGCGCGCGGCGCGTCGAGCTCCATCCCACGCGCTTCGAGCGTCCGCAGCGCCGCCCGGAGGCGCGGCGCCTTCGTCGCGCTGAGCCCGCCGCGGCGGATCGCCCGCGCGATGCCCCGCGCCGGCGCCCGGGCGACGGCCGTCCACGTCGGGAACGCGCGGCGCAGGTCGGCGTAGGCGCGGTCGCGGTTCACGTCGCTCGTGTTCTGCGAGAGGATGGTGAGGACGAGCTCGTCGATGGGCGGCAGCCGCCGCGCCGCGGGCGGCTCGCCGTAGGCGGCGTCGAGGCGGCGCGTGATGGCGCGCAGCCGGCGGGCGCCGGTCGTCCGGGGCACGCGCCGAGGATGGCAGATGGGCACGCGGGGGCGGAATGCGGCCTTCGACGTGACCGTTGACGGATAGAGTGGGAGCGTGGCCGGTGACGCGTTCGAGGTCGAGGCCCTTTCCTACCTCGACGCCCTCTACCGGACGGCGCTGCGGATGACGCGGTCGGAGGCCGACGCCGAGGACGTCGTCCAGGAGACCTACATCCGGGCGCTCCGGCACCGCGACCAGTTCACGCCGGGCACGAACCTGAAGGCCTGGCTCTTCCGGATCCTCACCAACACCTTCATCAACTCGTACCGTCGGAAGGCGGCCCAGCCGCAGACGACCGAGCTCGACGACGTGGAGGAGGCGACGCTCTACCGGCACATGGTCGGCAGCGGCCCCGCCCCGGGAGAGCCGGAGCGCGAGGTCCTCGACAGCGTGGTCGATACCGAGGTGCAACAGGCCCTCGACGACCTCCCGGAGCGGTTCCGGACGGTGGTCCTTCTCGACGTCGAGGGCTTCGCCTACAAGGAGATCGCGGAGATGCTCGAGATCCCCATCGGCACGGTGATGTCACGACTCCATCGCGGCCGCCGCGCTTTGCAGGAGCGGCTCTACGACCACGCGCGGGAGCACGGCATCGCTGCCGCGCGCGCGATGCCGCGACGCGGCGGCGCCGAAATGGGCGGGAGGAGCGCGTGATGAGCGGCGATATGGGCTGCCGGGACTGCCTCGAGAAGCTCGACCCCTACCTCGATCGCGAGCTCGACCCGGCGGAGTTCGAGGAGGTCCGCATCCACCTCCAGAAGTGCGGCGGATGCGAGGAGGCGGTCGTCGTCGAGCGCGTCTTCCTCGATCAGCTGAGGGGCGCGGCGACCTCGGCGGTCGCTCCTCCGGGGGTGCGTGAGCGCCTCATCCTCCGGATCCGGCGGGACGTCGGTCGCGCCACCTGAGCGGAGCGACCGTTGACATTCCGTATGCCAGTGTGTCTCACTATCCCCCAAGTCGTGGCCAGGAGGAGGTGATCTCCATGCCGGCGAAGAAGAAGGCTGCGAAGAAGTCGACCAAGAAGTCCTCGAAGAAGAAGTAAGCAGACCGCTCCTCGGGAGCGATAGCAGATCCAACACCGGCACCTTTCGCGATCCCGCCGATCCGCTCTAGGCCTGAGCGGATCGGATCTTTTTTGAGGGAACATGAAGCGCGAGCCACCCCAGATACGCTGGCGCGCCGTCATCGCGGGAGGCGCGGCGACCCTCTTCCTCGCCTTCACGCTCTCGCTCGTCGCGGCGCTCGCGGGCTCGCTGCTCCTCGTCGGGCTCGCCGTCTGGATCGGCATCGCCGTCGGCGGCGCCGCCGCGGGGCGGCTCGCCGGCAGGGCCGGCCTGCTCCACGGCGGCCTGGTGGCGGCCCTCTGGATCCTCGCCAGCGGCATCGCCGCGCCGCCGGGGAGCGGCGCGACGGACGTCCTGGGGGACACCCTCCGGACCGTCGTCCTCGACGTGGCCTCGCTGGCCGTCGGAGCCGCCGCCGGCTGGCTCGGCAGCCGCAGCGCCGGCGGCGACTAGCGCGTCTTCTTGGGGTAGGGGCAGAGCTCGAGGACGGGGCAGCGCGGGCACGCCGGCGTCGGCGTACAGGTGCGCCGGCCGTGGAGGACGAACGTCCAGGTGACCTTGTACCAGTCGCGCTTCGGATAGAGCGCCGCGAGCCCGCGCTCGACGCCGTCCTTCCCCTTGAGGGCCAGGCCGAGGCGCGTCGCGACCCGCTCGACGTGCCGGTCGACCGCGATGGCGGGCACGCCGAAGGCCGCGCCGAGGACGATCGACGCCGTCTTGCGCCCGACGCCGTGGAGGGAGGTGAGGCCGTCCATGTCCCGCGGGACCTCGCCGCCGAACCGCTCGACGATCCCCTGCGTCGCGCCCTTGATCGCCTTCGCCTTCTGCCGGAAGAAGCCGGTCGAGCGGATCTCCTTCTCGAGCGTCGCCTGCGGCGCGCGGACGTAGTCGGGCGCGCTGCGGTACTTCTGGAAGAGCGTCCGCGTCACCTCGTTGATCCGCTCGTCGCGCGCCTGCGCGGCGAGGATCGTCGCGACGAGGAGGTCGAGCGGCGTGCGGAACTCGAGCGTCGGTCCCCAGTCCGGGTACGCCTTGGCCAGGCGCCCGAGGATGGGGCGGGCGCGCTCGCGCGCGGGCGCTCGCGCGGGGCGGGCGGCACGCTTCGTCACGGCCATGCGATCTCCGTCCCCAGGCGCATGGCGCGTGCCCGCTCGTACGCGCGCGACGCGGTAGCGAGGTCCTGCACGGCGTTCCCCACCGACTTGAACAGGGTGCGCTCCGCGGCGTCGCGGCGGCCGGCGACCGTGCCGGCGACGACCTCGCCGATCTCGACGACGTCGTCCGGACGCAGGCTCTCGAGCTCGCCGGCCTCGGCGAGCGCGGGGCCGCGCTGGTCGACGACGACGCGGGCGCCGCGGACGGCGTCCTCGTCGAGCTCACGCGTCGCGGGGGTGAAAGCTCCGACCGCGGTGACGTGGACGCCCGGCGAGAGGTCGCGGCCCGCGAACACCGGGACCGGGCTGCTCGTCGCCGTGACGACGACGTCGGCGCCGCGTACCGCTTCCCGAGCGGACGCCGCGACGAAGCGCACGCCGCGGAGCGCGGGGTCGTCGCGGAGCGACGCGATGAAGGCGTCCGCGTGGGCTCGCTCGCGCGCGACGACGCGCGCTTCGCGGAGCGCCAGGACCGTCGCCGCGGCGAGGAGCTGCGTGCGCGCCTGCGCGCCGGCGCCGAAGAGGGCGACGACGGCGCTGTCGCGCCGCGCGAGGTGCTTGGCGGCGACGCCGCCGGCCGCGCCGGTGCGCAGAGCGGTCAGGCTGCCGCCGTCGAGGAGGGCGAGCGGGAAGCCGGTCTCGGCGTCGCCGAGCAGCACGCTGGCGGCGATGAGCGGCAGGCCGCGCGTCGGATTGCGCGGCGCGACCGTCACGAGCTTGACCGACCAATGGGGGCCGCCGACGAGGGACGCCGGCATGCTGAGGGCGACGCCGTCGCCGTGGAGGGGGACGCTCGCGCGGAGCGGAACGGCGGCACGACCCGCGGAAAGCGCAACGAAGCCGGCCTCCACGGCCTCGATGGCGTCGGCCATGGGGCACGCCCGGGCGATGTCCGCGGCCGCCAGCAGGAGCATGGTCCTACTTCACATCCCTTAGATAAGGAGCGCGTCGTCCCGCGCCGACGATAGCGCCCTCCCCCGCTCCGACCGTTCGGCTTTTGACGCCCCTTGCCCGCCCTCTTACCCTCACCGCCGACACGGCGGGCGGTCCGAAGCCGAACGGCTTGGAGCGTGTCGAGCACAAGATGGCTGGCCGCCGACCCGTCGGCACCAGGCGAAAGTTGAGGAGGTATCGATGCAGAGAAGCTGGCTACTCACTGTGCTCGCAGCTGGCTCGGTCGTCGCGGGCGCCTGCGCTTCCGGTGGCACCGGCGGCGGCGCGAGCGCGGCCCCCAGCGGGGGCGCCGCCACGGGCGGCGCGAGCAAGGGCGAGATCATCATCGCGAGCGACCTTCCCGTCTCCGGCGCGGACGCGTCGGACGGCATCCCGACCCAGAACGGCGTCCAGTTCGCGGTCGAGTCGACCGGGACGCTGAAGGGCTTCAAGCTGACCTGGAAGGGCTTCGACGACACCGTCAACGGCGCGCACGACCCGCAGAAGGGCGCGCAGAACGTCCAGCAGATGCTGAACGACAACAAGATCCTCGGCATGGTCGGTCCGTTCAACTCGAACGTCGCCGCGGCCGAGATCCCCGTCGGGAACCGCGGCAGCCTGGCCATGGTGAGCCCGTCCAACACGAACGACTGCCTCACCAAGCCCGACTTCGGCGGCAAGCCGTGCACGGACCCGAACCCCAAGAACCTGCGGCCGGCCGGTGGGAACAACTACTTCCGCATCGCCGCGGCCGACAGCTTCCAGGGACCGGCGATGGCCGACTACGCATACGACACGCTCAAGCTGACGAAGGTCGCCGTCTGGTCCGACAACGAGATCTTCGGCAAGGGCGTGGCTGACACGTTCCAGGCCGAGTTCATCAAGAAGGGCGGCCAGGTGGTCGTCCGCCAGGACTTCGACACCAAGGTGACCAACGACTGGAAGCCGTTCCTCACCGACGCGAAGTCGAAGGGCGCCATGGGCGTCTACGCCGGCGCGACCAGCGGCACCAAGGCCTGCATCCCGCGCGCGCAGATGGCCGGCATCATCGATGGCCCGTACATGACCCCGGATGGCGGCGTCAACTCGCAGTGCATCAAGGACGCCGGCTCGAACGCGGCCAGCATGTACGGCACCGTCGCCGGCGCGAACGCCGAGCAGAACCCGGACGCGAAGGCCACCGTCGACGCGTTCAAGGCGAAGTTCACCAAGAAGGACGACCTCGGGTCGTACACCTTCATGGCCTACGACTGCGCCAAGATCATCATCGACGCGATCGGCCGCGCGATCGACGCGAACGGCGGCAACATGCCGAGCCGTCAGCAGGTCGTGACCGCGCTCGGGCAGACCAAGAATCTCAAGCTCACGACCGGTACCTACACCTTCGACGCGAACGGCGATCCCACGACCCCGACGATGTCGATCTTCCAGACGAAGTCCGGGGACTGGGCGTTCATCAAGCAGTTCGGCGTCGGCGGCAGCTAGGCCGCGACGTTCGACAGCAGAACGCGGAGCCGTAGAGAGAGGGGGCGCACCAGCGCCCCCTCTCTTGTATAAGGGGACCTGGTGGAGCAGCCGATCGCCGCCGGCCGGGCCGCACCCGTCCGTTTCCGAGGCCTCGCGTCGTCGCGACCGCTGAACGCGCTGCTCCTGCTCATCGTCGTCGTGGTCGCGCTCCTCCTCCTGACGCGCGTCTGGGGCCGCGGCCCCGGCTACTTCGCGCAGATCTTGGTCTACGGCTTCGCCAACGGATCCATCTACGCGCTCATCGCCATCGGCTACACGATGGTCTACGGGATCATCGAGCTGATCAACTTCGCGCACGGCGACGTGTTCACGCTCGGAGGCTTCGTCGCCCTCGCGCTCCTGCCGATGTTCGGCGTGACGGAGAGCCAGCGCGACACGCCCGGCGTGATCCTGCCGCTGCTGGCGACGCTCGTCATCAGCATGCTGTTCTGCGGGGTCGTGAACGTCCTCATCGAGAGGATCGCCTACCGTCCGCTCCGCCACGCGCCGCGGCTGGCGCCGCTGATCACCGCCGTCGGGATGTCGTTCGTCCTCGAGGGGATCATGTTCCTGTGGCGGGGACCTTTCTTCCTCCACTTCCCCGACCTCCTCCCGAGCGCCCGCATCAGCATCGGCCCCGAGACGAGCGTCGGAGTCAAGGAGCTCACCGTCTTCGCCATCGCCATCGTGCTCACGGTCGTCCTCAGCCTGTTCATCGAGCGCACCAAGCTCGGCAAGGCCATGCGCGCGACGGCGCAGGACCGCGACGCGGCGCAGCTCATGGGCATCGACATCAACACGACCATCGCCCTCACGTTCTTCATCGGCGCCGCGCTCGCGGGCGCCGGCGGCATGATCTTCGGGCTGTACTTCAACAGCCTGTCGTTCGACCTCGGCTTCTCCGCCGGCCTCTTCGCCTTCACCGCCGCCGTCTTCGGCGGGATCGGCAACATCTACGGCGCCGCGATCGGCGGCCTGGTCATCGGGATGGTCCAGTCCTTCTCGGACGGCTACTTCGACTCCACCTGGACGCAGGTCGTCATCTTCGCCGTTCTCATCCTGGTGCTCGTGTTCCGCCCGACGGGCATCCTCGGAATGCGGGTGCCCGAGAAGTGACGGTGATCGGAGGCCTTCGCCGGCTCTGGGAGACCGACCCGCGGCGCGACCCGACCACGCTCACCTACACCCTGCTCGCGATCGGCGCCGTCGTCGTTCCCCTCCTCGCGGCGGCGACGGGCGGCGGCTACCTCGTCGGTCAGATCGCGGACGCCGGGGTCTTCGTCCTCCTCGCCATCGGGCTGAACGTCGTCGTCGGCTTCGCCGGGCTCCTCGACCTCGGGTACGCGGCCTTCTTCGCCATCGGCGCTTACATGTACGCCGAGCTCGCCTCGCCGTACCTCGAGGCGATGGGCATCCACGGCGGCATCCACCTGCCGTTCTGGATCCTGCTCTTCGTGGGCATGTTCGTCGCCGCCGGCTTCGGCGCTCTGCTCGGCGCCCCGACGCTGCGGCTGCGCGGCGACTACCTGGCCATCGTGACCCTCGGCTTCGGCGAGATCGTCCCGCGCGTCGTGCGGAACCTCGGGACTCTGACCAACGGCGTGAACGGCATCTCGGCGGTCGATCCGCCCGAGGTGCCCGCCTGGATCTCGGGGCCGTGGTCGGGTGACCCGTTCAAGATCGTCACCGACCTCAAGGTGACCGACGCCGTCGGCTACTACCTGATCATGGTCGTGCTCGTCACCGTCTGCGTCGTCCTCGTGAACAACCTCTACCGCTCGCGGATCGGGCGCGCCTGGATGGCGGTGCGCGAGGACGAGGTCGCCGCGGCGGCGATGGGCGTGAACACCGTGCGCATCAAGCTGCTCGCGTTCGCGATCGGCGCCTCGCTGAGCGGCTTCGGCGGCGCCTTCTACGCGTCGAAGCTCGCGTACGTGAGCCCCGGCAACTTCAGCTTCCTGGTCTCCGTGACGATCCTCGTCATGGTCGTCCTCGGCGGCATGGGGAACATCCCGGGTGTCATCGTCGGGTCGCTCGTCATCTACTACATCCTCTACAACTTCCTGCCGGACCTTCCCGGGCACCTGACGGACATGGCGAACGCCTTCGGCTTCAGCGGCCTGCTGCAGCAGTCCGGCGATTGGCCGGGGCTCGCCGAGGAAGCGTCCCGCCTCAAATTCCTGGTGTTCGGGTCGATCCTCGTCGCGACGATGCTGTTGCGGCCGCAGGGGCTGATGCCGAGCCGCGTCCGGGAGCAGGAGCTGCAGAAGGGGACGCACGAGGACACGACGATCGAGGACGTCGGCGCGGCGACGGGGGCCGAGTGAACGCGGCGCCCGAGACGATCCTCGGCATCGACCACGTGACGAAGCGCTTCGGCGGGCTCGTGGCCGTCGACGACGTGTCCTTCGACGTCCCGCGCGGCAAGGTCTTCGCGCTCATCGGGCCGAACGGCGCGGGGAAGACGACGCTCTTCAACGGCATCACCGGGCTGTTCCCGCCGACGAGCGGCCGCGTCCTCTTCGAGGGGACCGACATCGCGGGCGTGCGCCCGCACCAGGTCGCGGCGATGGGCATCGCGCGGACGTTCCAGAACATCCGCCTCTTCGAGTACATGACGGCGTTCGACAACGTCCGGCTCGGCCGGCATTGCCGGACGCACGCCGCGCTCCATCAGGCGCTCTTCAAGACGCGCGGCGAGCGCGCCGAGGAGAAGGCGATCGAGCAGCGCGCCATGGAGCTCCTGCGGTTCGTCGGCATCGAGCGCTTCGCGCACACCTTCGCGCGGAACCTGCCCTACGGCTCGCAGCGCCGCCTCGAGATCGCCCGCGCGCTCGCGACCGATCCGCGGCTCCTCCTGCTCGACGAGCCGGCCGCGGGGTTCACGCCCCAGGAGAAGGTCGAGCTCATGGCGCTCGTGCGGAAGATCATCGGCCTCGGCATCACGGTCTTCCTCATCGAGCACGACATGCGCGTCGTGATGAACGTGTCGGAGCACATCGTCGTCCTCGACCACGGCGAGAAGATCGCCGAGGGCTCTCCCGCCGAGGTCCGCGCCGACGCCCGCGTGATCGAGGCCTACCTCGGGAAGTCCGCCTGATGGCGCTCCTCGAGCTCAGGGAGATCGACGTGTTCTACGGCCGCGTCCAGGCGCTGCGGCACGTCTCGCTGGCGCTCGGCAAGGACGAGATCGTCGCGCTCATCGGATCGAACGGCGCGGGCAAGACGACGACGCTGCGCACCATCTCCGGCCTCATGCACCCGGCGCACGGCTCCGTCGTCTTCGACGGGCGGCAGCTGACCGGGGTCCCCGCTCACCAGGTCGTGTCGCTCGGCATCTGCCACGCGCCGGAAGGCCGCCGCCTGTTCCCGCGGATGCGCGTGATCGACAACCTGTACATGGGCGCGTACGCGCGCAAGGACAGCGCCGGCATCCAGCACGACCTCGACCGCGTCTTCACGCTGTTCCCGCGCCTTCAGGAGCGGCGCACGCAGCTCGCGGGGACGCTGTCCGGCGGCGAGCAGCAGATGCTCGCGATCGGCCGCGCGCTGATGGCGCGGCCCAAGGTCCTCATGCTCGACGAGCCGTCGCTCGGGCTCGCGCCCATCCTGGTGCAGCTCATCTTCCAGGTGCTTCAGGAGATCAACTCGCAGGGCACGCCGATCCTCCTGGTCGAGCAGAACGCGACGAAGGCGCTGGAGATCGCGCACCGCGCCTACGTGCTCGAGACGGGGAACATCGTGATGACCGGCACGGGACAGGAGCTCCTCAGATCCGCGGAGGTACAGAAGGCTTACCTGGGGGTTTGATCGGCGCTCGACCCGCCACCTATCCTCCGCGAGCGATGGAGCTGCACATCCCGTCCGACGTCGCCACGGTCGTCGAGCGGCTGCGGCATGCCGAGCACGAGGCGTACGTGGTCGGCGGCTGCGTGCGCGACGCGCTGCGCGGCATCGAGCCGGCGGACTGGGACGTCGCGACGGACGCGCGCCCGGAGGAGATCCAAAAGGTCTTCCGGCGCTCGCTGTACACGAACCGCTTCGGCACGGTCGTCGTGCGGATGGGCGAGCGGGAGATCGAGGTGACGACGTACCGGATCGAGGCCGAGTACTCGGACCACCGTCGTCCGGACGCCGTCGCGTTCACCCGATCGCTCGAGGAGGATCTGGCGCGGCGCGACTTCACGATCAACGCGATGGCCTGGAGCCCGGAGCGCGGCGTGGTCGACCCGTTCGGCGGCCGGCGCGACCTGGAGGAGAGGGTCGTGCGCGCCGTCGGTGACGCCGACGAGCGTTTCCGCGAGGACGCGCTGCGGATGCTCCGCGCCGTGCGCTTCGCGGCCGTGCTCGGCTTCACCATCGAGCCCGCGACGGCGGAGGCGATCCGGCGGAACGCCGAGCTCGCGCGGTCGCTTTCGGGCGAGCGGATCCAGCAGGAGATGGTCAAGATCGTCCGCGGCCCCGTTCCGTCGGTCGGGCTGCGCATGCTGTCGAACCTCGGGCTCCTCGCGGTCATCGCGCCGGAGCTCGAGCGCTGCCGCGAGACGCCGCAGGAGAAGGTCGCGGCGCAGGACGTCTTCGAGCATTCCCTCGCCACGCTCGACGCCGCGGCGGCCGAGATGCCGCCCGGCACGTCCGCGGAGGACGACCTCGTCCTGCGCCTCGCGGCGCTCTTCCACGACGTCGGCAAGCCGGACACGTTCGACGACGGGCACTTCCACCAGCACGAGTTCGTCGGCGAGGCGAAGGTGCGGCAGATCCTCCGTCGCTGGCGCTTCGACAAGGCGATGGTCGACGAGATCGCCCGCCTCGTCCGCGATCACATGTTCTGGTACCAGCCGGACTGGACGAGCTCCGCCGTGCGCCGCTTCATCCGCAAGGTCGGGCTCGAGCAGATCCCCACGCTCTTCGCGCTGCGGAAGGCCGACAACGTGGGAAGCGGCGCCCGCGCGCCGCGCATGTACGCGCTCAACGAGCTGTGGCTCCGCGTGCAGGAGGAGATCCAGCGCGCGAACGCATTCAGCAAGCGCGACCTCGCCGTCGACGGCAACGACGTGATGACCGCCCTCGGCATCGCCGCCGGGCCGGAGGTCGGGCGCATCCTCGACGAGCTCTTCGAGCGCGTCCTCGACGATCCCGACCTCAACACGCGCGAGCGCCTCCTCGAGCTGGCGAGGGATGTCCACCGCCCGCCCGCGGGACCGGACCCGGGCTAGGACACCATCCCGCTCGGCCCGGTCGGCCGCTCGCTGCCGTCCTCGTATCCGCTCCGCTCGTAGATCGAGCGCCCGTCGCCGTCGGGCCGCATCTCGGGCATGCGCTCGCGGGCGCGGTCGACCTGCTGACCCAGCCGGCGGCGCGCCTCACGCCCCGACGTGGGCGTCATGAGCATGGCGACGAGCGCGCCGATCGCGGCCCCGACGATGACGCCGACGAAGAAGGTCGTCCCCAGGGCACCCTCGTCGGGCGCGCCGATCGCGCGGCGCGCGCCGGCACGGCCCTGCGCGAGGAGCTCCGTCCCGCGGCGGGTCGCGATGCCGCGCAGCTCGTCGAGCAGAGCGACGACGTCGTTGGTGTTCAGCTCCTTGAGGTCGTTCAGATCCTTGATGTCCTTCATCCTCATCTCGAGACCCCCGCTCTCTCTCATTTCGCCTCCGGAGCGCGAGACCACCGGGTGGTGGCCGCGATGAGACAGCGCGGAGCAGACGCGGTGCCAGGGTCGGCTAGCGCTTCTCCTCCGCCAAAGCGGCCTCGATGAATCGGTCGATGTCCCCATCGAGGACGCGCTGCGTGTCGCCCGCCTCGACGCCTGTGCGGTGGTCCTTCACCAGCGTGTACGGATGGAGGACGTACGAGCGGATCTGACTGCCCCAATCGGCGGCGCGCATCTGCCCGCGCAGCTTCGCCTGCTCCTGCTCCTGCTCGAGGATCCGCCGCTCGAGGAGCTTGGCGCGGAGCATCTTCATCGCCATCTCGCGGTTCTGGAGCTGGGACCGCTCGTTCTGGCACGCCGTGACGATCCCGGTCGGCAGGTGCGTGATCCGCACCGCCGTCTCGACCTTGTTGACGTTCTGGCCACCCGCGCCGGCGGATCGGTAGGTGTCGATCTTGATGTCCTCGGGGCGGATCTCGACCTCGGTATCGGTCTCGACCTGCGGCATCGGGTCGACGAGCGCGAACGACGTCTGGCGGCGCCGTTGGAAATCGAAGGGCGAGATCCGCACCAGCCGGTGCGTGCCGCGCTCCGTCTTGAGGTATCCGTACGCGTAGGGGCCTTCGACCGAGAACGCCACGCTCTTGAGTCCCGCCTCCTCACCGGCGGTCTGGTCGAGGATCTCCGTCCGGTACCCGCGCGTCTCCGCCCAGCGCAGGTACATGCGCATGAGCATCTCCGTCCAGTCCGCCGCGTCCGTCCCACCGACGCCGGCGGAGATGGTCACGACGGCGTCGCGCTGGTCGTAGGGGCCGGCGAGCTGCGCCTCCAGCGTCGCGCGCTCGACCTCGTGCTCGAGCTGAGCCAGTTCGCGCCCGAGGTCCTTCTCGATGCCGGTGTCCTGGGCCGCGAGCGGCGCCAGCTCGGCGAGATCCGCCGCGCGCTTGCCGTATCCCTCCCAGCGCGACAGGCTCCCGCGGACGAGGTCGAGGCGGCGGAGCGTGGCGCGGGCGCGGTCCTGGTCCGACCAGAGGTCGGGGCGCGCGGCGTCCGCTTCTAGGCGGTCGGCCTCGGCGCGAAGCGCGGGGAGGTCAAAGGAACACCGCCATCCGGTCGATCCGCTCGCGGAGAGCGGCGATCGCCGTGGGGTCGAGGCTCACGGCTCTAGCGCTTGTTGGTGCGCTGGCGGTCGAAGGTCGTCACGACCGGCTGGACGACGGGGGCGAGCTTGCCGGCCGAGAACGAGATGAACGTCACGCAGGGGCAGTAGGTGTTGCGCGGGCACCGCGGGCAGTCACCGTCGCAGTCGAGGGTCGCGCCGTAGCTGCACTTCAGGCAGTTGTCCTCGCAGGCGATCCATTCCTTCACTTGGGCGTGATCCTCTCTAGTCGCTCGGACGTGGGACCTGCGGCGGGCCCACCCGAACATGCTCCCCGCTCTGGTGGTGTGCCGCTTTTCGTACGAAAGTCTACCGGCCGCAAAGGGCTCTGGGAAGGGCCTCGCCTCCGTCCGCGCGGCGGAAAACGGGTCACGAGATCGGCAAAGCGGGCGAGCGAGGCCTCGCCATGGGCGCGAAGCGGACGGTCAGGGACCCGGGCGGGCGCTCACCTCCCGCAGCGACGCACGGCGGTGCAGGGCCACCAGCGCCGGAAGCGCGCCGCAGGCGTACAGGATGCCCAGGACCTGTCCCTCTTGGAGCGGTCCGAGGACGATCGGGTCGAGCCGCAGCAGGGACGTCAGCGCGCGGCCGAGGCCGTACAGGCCGAGCACGAGAAGGTACGTCCGCCCCTCCGGCGGGCGCCCGCGCACGCGGCGCCAATACGCGTACCCGAGCGCGGCGATGGCGAGGTCGACCAGGGCGTCGTACACGACGACGGGATGGACGGGCTCGCGCTGTCCGAGCGTGTCCGGAGCGGTGTAGCGCACGCACCACAGAAGGCCGCTGCACGCGACCGCGTGGTGCTCGCCGTTGACGACGTCGCCGATCCGCCCGACCGCGAGGCCGACGACGATGCCGATGGCCGCGATGTCGAGCATGAACCCGAGCGGCAGACGCAGGCGGCGGGCGGCGATGACGCCGCCGATCGTCGATCCGATCGGCGCGGCGGTGACCGCGATGCCGCCCCAGAACGGAAGGATGCGCTCGGGGTGCGCCATGTAGCGGTCCCAGTTGTCCGCGATGTTCCCGATGTGCGCGCTGATGAGACCGCCGACGAGGACCGCGATCGCGAACGCGTACACGCGGTCGTCCCGCACGAGATAGCGCGCGAGCCGGACGGAGATGACGAGCGCGACGAGCGCTCCGACGAACGAGAAGATCGAATGCCAGCTCACCCGCGCCGCTCCGACGACGAGGTCGGGCGAGAACGGGAGGACCACTACGCCGGTCGCGCGACGCGGGCCCTCAGCGCACCGAGCGCGCGCGGCAGAACGCCGATCTGCACCAGCGCGAGCGCGGGAATGGCGACGACGATGGCGATGAGCGAGACCAGCTGGTCCTGGCGGAGGACCGAGACCGGATGTGGGTCGGCCACGCGCAGGAAGCCGAGGAGGAAGCGCCCGAGGCCGTACCAGACGATCCATACCCAGAACACGCGGCCCTCCCCGACACGACCCGCGAGGATCCGCCGCAGGAGCAGCACGATGCCGACGCCGACGAGGTTCCACACCATGTCGTAGAGGACGACGAGGTGCACCGGGCCGGGCGCGTAGCGCGCGTCGTCCGGGGCGAACGACGGCCCCTGCCCGAGCGAGACGGGGTTCGTGTAGGTGACGCACACGCCCGGCCCGCCGTCGCAGGTGATGGCGTGGTGCTCGCCGTTGATGACGTCGCCGATGCGGCCGATGGCGAAGCCGAGGGCCATGGCCGCGGCCGCCGCGTCGGCGCTCACGCCGATCGGCACGTCGCCGCGACGGATGGCCACGATGAACCCGGCGAGGACGCCCCCGATCGCCGCGCCCCACACGGCGATGCCGCCGGTCCAGATCATGAGGATGCGGACGGGGTCGGCGGCGTAGCCGGCGCCGCAGGTGGCCGAGGGCAGCCAGCAGTCGATGACGTGGAGCAGGCGCGCGCCGACGATCCCCCCGACGACGCCCCACGTGGCGACCGAGTACGCCGCTTCCTCGGACACGCGTCCGCGCAGGAGGCGGACGGCGAGCCACACGCCGAAGAAGATGCCGACGGCCGTGAAGATGCCGTGCCACGCGAGGGAGAGCGGTCCGAAGTGGACCTCAGGGTCGAAGGGGATGGCTATCGGAGGCAACGGCTAGCGTCCATGGCACTTCTTGTACTTCTTGCCGCTCCCGCAGTAGCAGGGGTCGTTCCGCCCGATCTTGTTCCTCGCCGGCGGCGCGCCCGCGGGAGCTCCCGCCGCGGCGGCGGCGACCACCGCGGGACGCCGCGACGGCGCGCGCTCGAGCCCGCCGGCGCTCGCGGTGCCGAGCGCCGCGCGCTCCTGCCGCTCCTCCTGCTGCTGCTCCGCCTGCTCGACGGGCTTCACGCTGACGTGGAGGATCATCTGCGCGGCGGACGTGGACAGGCGCGAGTTCATCTCCTCCCAGTAGCGATGCGACTCGCTCTTGTACGCGACCAGCGGGTCCTGCTGCCCGTAGCCGCGGAGGTAGATGCCTTCGCGCAGCTCGTCCATCTCGGTGAGGTGCTCGACCCAATGCGTGTCGATGGCGCGGAGGAGCACCCAGCGCTCGACGTGGCGCATGAGCTCGGGGCCGATCTCGGCCTCCTTCTCGGCGTAGGCCTCGTCGACGATCTCCTCGACGCGCGCGAGCAGGTCGACGCCTGCGTCCGCGAGGCGCTCCGCCGGTATCTCGCGCGCGAGGAGCGCGCCCAGCGCGGCGCGGAGCTTCTCGACGTCGCGGTCCTCGGGATCGAGCGCGGCCTCCCGGTCGGCGAGAGCGGCCGCCTCGTCCTGGAGGAACTCGACGAGCGTCTCCTTCACGTCGCCCTGCTCGAGGATCTGGCGCCGCTGGCCGTAGATGACGCGACGCTGCTCGTTGAGGACGTCGTCGAACTCGAGGGCGCGCTTGCGGATGTCGAAGTTGCGCGCCTCCACCTTGATCTGCGCCTGCGTGATCGCGCCTGTCACCATGCGCGACTCGATGGGCTGCGAGTCGTCGAACCCGAGCCGCTCCATGAGACCGGCGACGCGCTCGGAGGCGAAGACGCGGATGAGGTCGTCCTCGAGAGAGCTGTAGAAGCGCGAGGACCCGGGATCGCCCTGTCGGCCGGAGCGGCCGCGCAGCTGGTTGTCGATGCGGCGCGCCTCGTGCCGCTCGGTGCCGATGACGTGCAGGCCGCCGAGGTCGACGACGCCGTCGCCGAGGAGGATGTCGACGCCGCGGCCGGCCATGTTCGTCGACACGGTCACCGCGCCCTTCTGGCCGGCCTTCTCGATGATGAGCGCCTCGCGCTCGTGGTTCTTGGCGTTGAGGACCTCGTGCGGGATGCCGTGCCGCCCCATCTCGTCGGAGAGCCGCTGGCTCTTCTCGACCGACGTCGTGCCGATGAGGATCGGCTGACCCTTGGTGTGCCGCTCCTTGACCTCGGCGATGACGGCGTCCCACTTGCCCTGCTCCGTCTTGTAGACGAGGTCGGGGTGGTCGGCGCGGATCATCGGCCGGTGCGTCGGGATCATCGTGACCTCGAGCTTGTAGACCTTGAAGAGCTCCTCGGCCTCGGTCGCGGCGGTCCCGGTCATGCCGGCGAGCTTGTCGTACATGCGGAAGTAGTTCTGGATCGTGATGGTCGCGTACGTCTTGGTCTCGCGCTGGACCTTGACGTTCTCCTTGGCCTCGACGGCCTGGTGGAGGCCGTCGCTCCAGCGCCGCCCGGGCATCTGCCGGCCCGTGAACTCGTCGATGATCACGACCTCGCCGTCCTTGACGATGTAATCCTTGTCGCGCTTGTAGAGCGCGTGTGCTTTGACGGCGTTGTCGAGGTAGTGGATGGCGTGGGCGTCGCCGGTGTAGAGGTCCTTCACCCCCAGGAGCCGCTGGGCCTTCTCGATCCCCTCCTCGGTCAGCGAGACGGCCTTGTGCTTCTCCTCGATGACGTAGTCGACGTCCTGCTGCAGCCGCGCGGCCGTGCGCGCGTAGCGCGAGTACGTGTCCGTCGCGTCCTCGGCGGGTGCGCTGACGATGAGCGGCGTGCGCGCCTCGTCGATGAGGATCGAGTCCGCCTCGTCGACGATGGCGTAGTGCAGCGGACGCTGGACCATGTCCTCGAGCGCGAGGACCATGTTGTCGCGCAGGTAGTCGAAGCCGAACTCGCTGTTCTGTCCGTAGGTGATGTCGGCGAGGTAGGCCTCGCGGCGCGTGATGTCGCGCCAGTGGCGGTGGCGCCAGTCGACCGCCTCGAGCTCGACCGCGGGGTCGTAGACCGCGCTCTTTTCGTGCGCGATGTACGCCACGCTCGCGCCGAGCGCGTGGTAGATGGGACCCATCCAGCCCGCGCCCGTCTTGGCCAGGTAGTCGTTCGTGGTGACGAGATGCGCGCCCTTGCCGTCGAGCGCGTTGAGGTACAGGGCCAGCGAGGCGACGAGGGTCTTGCCCTCACCGGTCTTCATCTCGGCGACGTGGCCCTTGTGGAGCGCCATGCCGCCCATGAGCTGCACGTCGAAGTGGCGCTGCTTGTTGGTGCGCTTCGACGCCTCGCGGACGGCGGCGAACGCCTCCGGGAGGAGGTCGTCGTGCGTCTCGCCCTTCTCGAGCCGCTCGCGGAACCGCGCCGTGCTCCCGCGCAGCTCCTCGTCGCTCAGCGCGGCGGTGGTCTCCTCGAGCGCGTTGACGTGGTCGACGAGCTTGCGCAGCTTGCGCAGCTCGCCCTCGTTCGAGTCGAACAGAGAGCCGATGCGGCCGACGAGGCTCACGCGACGGGGGCCCCTACCGCACGCGAAGCGGCAGCTGCACCGTCGGAGAGGTGAACAGAGCTCCCACCGATTCGCCCTCATGGATCCGCCGGATCGTCTCCGCGAAGAGCGGAGCCACCGAGAGGATCTTGATCTTCTCGTTGCGCTTGTGCTGCGGCAGCGGCACGGTGTCGGTCGTCACGAACTCGCGGATCCCGCTGGCGCAGAGGCGGGCCGCGGCGTCACCCGACAGCACGGCGTGCACGCACGCGACGACGATGTCCTTCACCCCGCGCGCCTGCAGCGCGTCGATCGTGTTCATGACGGTCATGCCGGTATCGATCTCGTCGTCGATGATGATGGCGCGGCGGTAGCCGATGTCGCCGATGATGTCGACGATCTGCGATTCGCCGGTGTTGCCGAGGCGGCGCTTCTCGATGAAGGCCATCGGCAGGCGGAGCTTCTCGGCGAAGTTCCGTCCGCGCTTCGCGAAGCCGAGGTCCGGGACGACGACCACGGCGTCGTCGCGGCCGGCGAAGTCGGCCTGGAAGTACTCGACCAGCGGCAGGAAGGCCGTCAGCTCGTCGCCGGGGATGCTGAAGAATCCCTGGATCTGTCCCTGGTGCAGGTCCATGGTGAGGAAGCGGTCCGCTCCGGCCGTCCCGACCAGGTCGGCGACCAGACGGGCGGTGATGGGCACGCGCGGCTGGTCCTTCTTGTCGCTGCGGCCGTACGCGAATCGCGGCATGACCGCGGTGATGCGCCCGGCCGACGCGCGCTTGAACGCGTCGAGCATGATCAGCAGCTCCATGACCTGGTCCGACACCGCCGGCCCGGCCATGGTCTGCACGATGAAGACGTCATGCTCGCGTGCGTTCTCCTTGATCTGGCAGAAGATCTCTCCGTTCGGGAACTTGAACACGTCGGCGCGTCCCAGGGGGACGCCCAGGGCCTCGGCGACGTCGTTGGCGAACTCCGGGTGGGCATTCCCGGTGTAGACGGAGAGGCCCCTAGACATCCGACGGTCCCCGGGACACTGTTCCCCTCCCGCTGCTTTGTGCAGGCGGCCCTGCGAGATGAGTGTAAGTCGCGGGCGCCGTCGGACCTACGCTATCGGCCGATGGCGGCGAGGATCGGCCACCGCCTGCGCTGGACCCTGGTGTGGGTCCTTCTCGCGGCGTGGCTCGTCGCGCTCGTGCTCGGCCTCGCGGACGGAGCGGCGAATGCGCTCCTCGTCGTCGCGCTCGTGGTCCTCCTCTACGAGCTGCTCGCGGCCGACCGGGCGTCCGGGCCATCGTGACGGGGCCCGCGGACGCGGCCTCCGTCGAGGAAGCGATCCTGCGCTAGGCCCGCCTCGCGGATCATGGCCTCGGTGCGCCGCAGCGGACCGATCTCGCCGTGCGAGTCGCTCCCGACGGAGAAGAGCGCGCCGCGGTCGCGAGCCCGCTCGAGGAAGGCGCGGTGCGGGACGCGGTACGACTCGTTCACCTCGATCGCGACGCCGCCGGCGCGACAGATCTCGATGAGCCTCTCCTGCCACTCCAGCGGATACCCCGCGTCGGGATCGCCGAGCGCCGCGATCGGCGTGAACGTCGGGTGCCCGAGGATGTCGACGTCGAGCCTCTCGACCCCGTCGCGCACGGCCCGGAGCGTCTCCTCCAGGATCCGGCGCCGCACCTCCTCGCTCGCGAAGAGCGCCGCGTCGCGGAACGGCCCGCTCCCGAGCTGGCCCTTGAGGTAGGCGCCGGCGACGTCGAAGCCGATCCGGCGTCCGTCGAGGAACACCTGGTGCACCGCGCCGATGACGTAGTGCAGCGCGTCGAGCGTCGACGGACGCAGCGGCGGAGCGACCCCGAGGTCGTATTCGATGCCGACGCGGAGCCCGAGCCGCGCCGCGTCGTCGAGATAGCGCAGGACGTCGTCGTCCGTGCGGAAGCCCTCGTGATACGGGAAGTGGTCCGAGACACCGTGCGGGCGGCGCTTGACGCTCTCGGCGCGCGCGGCGAGCGAGAGGCGCCCGTCGCTCCGATCCGTGTGGACGTGGTGGTCGAAGAGCCTCACGCCGGCATCTCGGGATGGCCCGCCCACGCCGCCTCGACCATCGTCCACAGGACGCCCGAGACCAGGGTGTGCCCTCCCAGGAGGAGCGGGTAGCCGGCGTCGCGCGCCGCGATCGTGAAGTCGCGCAGCGGAGCGAGCCCGACGCGCTCCGCGTGGAAGAGGTCCGACGCGAACCGGTCGGTCGGCGTCATCCGCCAGCCGAGGTGCGCGAAGAGCACGCGGGTGTCGAACAGCATCCCGTCGCCGAGCTCGCCCATGCGCTCGAAGAACGCGCGCGCGCCGACCTTCTGGTAGAGAAAGCCGAGCGCGGTCCGCGCCGTCCCCGACGTGTCGCGCCCCGCCGCCTGCATCCCGCGCTCCTCGGCCAGCATGCGCACGCGACAGGCCGTCTGCGACTCGAGGAACGCCCACACCGGCGCGCCGACGCGCCCGGCGACGACGAGCTCCTTCTCGGGCGTCGTCACGATGCGCATGAGCGCGTCGATCCGTGCGCCGAGCTCCTTCTCCCACACCGCGATCGACGCGAGCTCGGGCGGGCACGCCGGGTGGCGCCGGAGGACGGTCGCGTCGGCCGGCGTGTCGACGTCGAGGAGCGTCGCCGAGCTGCGCTCGAGCTGCCGCGAGGGCAGCCCGGCCTGCTGGTGCAGCAGGCGCGGCAGCGGGTTGTCGGCCGCGGGGAGCGCGATCGCGTCGAGCGCGCTCGTCGGCGTGAACGCGACGAGGTCGGCGGAGTAGTAGTTGTTCGACAGCACGAGCGCGTCGCACGACTCGAGCTCCTCGCGGATCTCTCGCAGCTTGTCCACGCCGAGGAGCGCGCCCGCTCCCGCGCCGATCGCGCACACCCGGTCGAGCTTGCGCTCGCCGACGATGCGCTTCAGCTCGGAGCCGTAGTGGAAGGGCTCGCTCTCGCTCCGGTCGACCGCCGCGCCGGCGCGGGCGAATGCCGACGTCGCGGCGCCGTCGCGGGTGAGCGCGACGACGGGGTCGAATCCGGCCGCTTGCGCGTGGCGCACGAGGAGCGCGCCGATGGCGATCTTGATCTCGTCGAGCTTGCGCTCGACCTCGCCGTCACCAACGCGGCCGAAGAAGATGACGAACCCGGCCATCGCGAGCCAAGGTAGAGCAGGGAAGGGAGATCGGCGCGAGGCGGGGTGATGTCGCGGCGGGCGACGGCGATCTCGCGAGGGCCTGCGACCGGGCCCCGGCCAGCGCACGGTAGGTCCGGGAGATGTGAGGGGCCGGGGGGAGCAGGCCCGGTGCGAGACGCCGAGACCGCCAGCGGGTGCGTCACCCCGCCGAGCGCTGATCCACTCGCAGCTCGAGCCGCAGCAGCAGAGCGAGGATGAGCGCGCTCAGCAGCGCCGCGAGCAGCACCCGCACGTCCGCGTGGCCGAGCGACCACAGCACGCTCAGCCACTGCGGATCGGACCACGAGAACAGACGCGACGTATCGAAGTTCACGTTCGTCGGGACGGTGTCCCAGCCGTTCGGGTCGAACACCAGCGCGGCGGCGTTGAAGAGGAGCAGCGACCACGCCGCGGCGACCCAGAACAGAACGCGCGACCACGTCCGCGCGAGCAGACCTTGGCCGATGCCCCACCCCAGCGCGGCGACGAGCACGGGCGCCATGTCGTCGAGAAAGCGCGGGCCGAACACGCGGCCGCCCCACCACTCGACGTACAAGGCGTAGAAGACGAGCAGAACGACCCAGCCGAGTCCGAGGGTCCGCAAGCGCTCGGCAACGGGACCGGGGCGGCGCCACGCGAGGCCGAGCGCGACGAGAGCGGCGATCGCCCACGGCTCGTACACCAGGAGCCCGCGGCTCGGCGACAGCAGCAGGCCGTAGAGGCCGGTGAGCGGCGGCGTGGTGAAGAGCTTCGGACCGTAGCCCTGCTCCGCGGGCGAGCCGAAGGCGACCGCGTTGTACGCGACGAGCGGGATCACGCCGATCGCCGCGCCGACGATGAGCACCGCGCGTGCGCGCCACGACGCGCCGCCGAAGAAGCGCTCGAAGGCGACGAGCGGGACGAGCGTCGTCTGGCGGACCACGACGCCGAAGCCCAGGGCTATCCCGGCGAGGAGCTCGCGCGCGAGCGAGATCGGTCCCTCGCGCAGCACGAGCCACAGGCCCAGCGCGATCGCGAGGTGGACGCCGGCGTGCTGCCACAGCGCCTGTGCCGCGACGGTGCGAACGCTCGTGCCGAGCCAGTAGAGGAGGACGAGCGCGAGCGCCCAGCGCACCGACGTGAAGCGGCGCAGGACCGACCAGAGCAGCAGCGCGGCGATGGTCTCGACGATCGCCGCGGCGAGGTGTCCGGCGCGGACCACGAGCGCGCCGTCAGCCGGCGACGCGCCCGCGAGCACGAAGGGCGCGATGACCGGAAGCGCGAGCAGCGAGACGCCCGGCGGGAAGATCGAGCAGACGCGGTCGCCGGGGCCGGGGGGAGGCGGGCCGCCGGGGCTCCGCGGGGAGCCCTGGGTCGAGGCGTTCGGCCAGGCGAAGCCCGCGCTTCGCCCGCACGGACGGAAGAAGTACGAGTCGGCAGGGATGCCCGGATCGCCCGCGGGGATGGCGCTCGCGGCCGTGCCCGGCGGGACGACGAGCTCGTCGAAGTCGACGTTGCCCTGACGCACGATCGACCAGTCGAGGAGAGCGTTCGGCACGACGTCGGGCGACCAGATGTCGTGGACGTTCGTGAACGTGAGGAGGAAGAGGAGCGCACCGCGGACGACCCAGCGCGCCATCACGCGCACGTTAGGTCATTCGTCGTGCGCGACGGCGTACGCGCGGACGCGCCGCGCGCCGCAGCCATGCGCCGCGCGCGCCGCCTCGCGCAGCGTCGCACCGGTCGTGACGACGTCGTCGACCAGGGCGACGCGCGCGCCGCGCAGCGACCCGACCGCGCCCGCGAACGCGCCGGCGACGTTGCGCAGGCGCTCGGAGCGGTCGAGCTCGACCTGCGGGCGGACGTGACGGACGCGCCGGAGGGCGCGGCGCAGGGGCATGCCCGTCCGGAGCGCGATCCGCTCCGCCAGGAGCGCCGTCTGGTCGTAGCCACGCTCGCGGACGCGGCGCGGGTGCAGCGGCACGGGCACGACGACGTCGACACGTGAGCCGCGAGCCAGGTCGCGGGCGAGGAGGTCCGCGACGAGGTCGCCGAGCTCGGCGGCGAGTCCGGGCTCGGCGCGGTACTTGTAGCGGTGGATCGCCGCCCGCAGCGGTCCCTCGTAGAGACCGGCGACGCGCACGGGGAGGCCGGCGAGCGGCACGTCCGCGGGCTCCAGGGCCGCGCGGCATTCGAGGCAGAGCCAGGCTCCGGGGGCGTCGCAGCCGGCGCAGCGTGGCGGGACGAGCGCGGCCGCGACCCCCGCGGCGACCGGACGGGCGAGGTCTCTCACTCGAAGCGGAGGACGTCCCCCACTTGCGTCCCGCTCCGCGCGGCGGCGCCGGCGGGCAGCTCGACGACGGCGTCCGCGCCGAAGGCGAGCGTCGCCGGCCACCACGGCCGGAGGCGCGGCGCGATCCGCACGACGCGACGGCCGCGGTCGATGAACACCGCGTCGATGCCGAAGCGCATGAAGACCATCGTGATGGCGTTCGTCTTCGTGATGACGAGCCCCTCGTCGTCGGCGAGCCGCGCGCGGCCGATGAGGCCGACGGCGCGGGAGAGGAAGCTGTCCGCCGTGCGACACCGCGCCGCGAGCACGGTGCCCCTCGTCGCGTTCTCGACGCGCAGGGGATCCTCCTCTAGAAGCTGCCGCAGGAGGACATCGCGGAGAGCGCGGCCGGGCCGAGGATGACGACGAAGAGCGCCGGGAAGATGCAGCCGATCGTCGGGAGCATGATCATCACCGGGGCCTTCGCCGCGCGCTCCTCGGCGCGCTGGCGGCGCTCCATGCGCAGCTGCTCCGACTGGATGCGCAGCACCTTCGACATCGAGACGCCGAGCTGGTCGGCCTGGATGATCGCGGCGATGAAGTTCTGGAGCTCCTTCTGCTCGACGCGCTCGACGATCCCGCGCAGCGCCTCCTGGCGCGACTTGCCGACGCGCTGCTCGCCCGCGGCGCGCTTGAACTCCTCCGCGAGGGCGCCTTTCATCTTCTCGGTCATCTTCACGATCGCCGCGTCGAACCCGAGGCCGGCCTCGACGGCGATGGTGAGGAGGTCGAGCGCGTCGGGGAGCGTGTCGAGGACGTCCGACGACCGCTTCTGCGCCTTGTTCGAGAGGTAGAAGTCGGGCGCCTTGAACCCGATGAACAGCCCGACGGGGATCGCGACCATGGTCTGCGTCGCGTCCAGCGTGATGGCGTTGACGAGGGCGGCGCCGCCGAGCGCTCCGATGATGGCGGCGAACGCCTTGACGCCGAGGAAGAACTCGACGCTCGTCGTCTCCATCCCCGCGCGCTTGAGATTCACGGCGACCGCGTGGACCGTGTTCGCCGGGTAGAAGCGCCCGACGAGACGCGCGAGGAGCTCGATGATCGGCTTGATCGTCCGCTCCGACATCGGGCGCTGCAGCTCGAGCTCCTCGAGGGTCCGGGGCCGGACGGCGATCTGCTGCAGGCGCACCTGCACGGGATCGAGGCCGGAGGCGACGACGCGCGACAGGACGATGAGGAAGATCGACAGTGCGGCGAGCGCGCCGATCGCGAGTCCCGCTGCCATCAGATCTTGATGTCCGTGATCTTCCGGATGGCGAAGAAACCGATGGCCATCATGATGCCGGCCGTCACGAGCAGGATCTGGCCGATCGTCTGCTTGAACAGCGGCTCCATGAACGCGGGACTGATGAGATTGATCATGAAGGCGATGCCGATGGGCAACATCGCGACGAGGTAGCCGGAGTAGCGGCCCTGCGCGGTGAGCGTGTTCACCTCGCCCTTGATGCGGACGCGCTCGCGGATGGTGAACGCGATGGTGTCGAGGATCTCGGCGAGGTTGCCGCCGACCTGCTGCTGGATGCTGATCGCCGTCACCATGAGGTCGAGGTCCTCGCTCTTGATGCGCCGGACCATGTTGAGGAGCGCCTCCTCCATGCCGAGCCCGAGGTTCACCTCGCGGACGACGCGCCCCATCTCCTCACCCATCGGAGGCGGTGTTTCGCGCGAAACGAGCTCCGTCGATTGCAGGAAGCTCGACCCCGCACGCAGCGAGTTCGAGAGGAGGGTGATCGTGTCGGGGAGCTGCTTGTTGAAGGCGCCCAGGCGTCCGCCGATGCGGCGCCCTACCCAGAACCGCGGCGCGAAGTAGCCGATGACCACGCCGGCGACGCCCGACACCGGGTCGCGCATGACGCCGAGGACGAGGCCGAGGCCGATCGCCAGCCCGATGCGGATGTAGTAGTACTCCGCGACCTTCAGCTTGAGGTTCGCCCGCGCGAGGTCGCGCGCGACGCGCATGGCAAAGCGCTTGTCCTCGACGTCGGCGGTGAGGACCGCGACGTCGACCTCCGCGCGCTGCCTCTTCTGGGACTTCTCCCTTTTCTCGGGCACGGCCTTGTTCCCCGCGTACCGCGCGAGGCGCTCGTCGATGGAGACGCCGCTCGTCAGGAGCGTGTAGATGCCGCCGAAGACGAGGAGCACGCTGACCGCGAGGCCGGCCGGGAGGGCGTACTCCATCGGGCGCTAGCGGAGGAGCCCGGCGTTCATGTTCCCGAAGACGCCCTGCGGGAGCTTGATGCCCGCCGCCTCGAACTTCTCCGTGAACTTCGGGCGGATGCCCGTCGGCCGCAGCTTGCCCTGCACCTTGCCGTCGATGTACGCGGTCTGCTCGAAGACGAACACATCCTGGAGGACGACGGCCTCGCCCTCCATACCCTGCACCTCGGTGACGTTCGTGATCTTGCGCGAGCCGTCCTTCAACCGGGAGATCTGGACGATGACGTCGAGCGCGCTCGCGATCTGGTCCTTGATGGCGCGCGCGGGCAGGTCGACGCCGGCCATCAGGCACATCGTCTCGAGACGGCTGATCATGTCCCGCGGCGAGTTCGCGTGGCCTGTCGAGAGCGAGCCGTCGTGGCCGGTGTTCATGGCCTGGAGCATGGAGAGCGCCTCGCCGCCGCGGCACTCGCCGACGACGATGCGCTCGGGGCGCATGCGGAGGGCGTTCTCCACGAGGTTCATGATCGTGACCGCGCCCTTGCCCTCGATGTTCGCCTTGCGCGACTCGAGGCGAACGACGTGGTCCTGGACGAGCTTGAGCTCGGCGGCGTCCTCGATCGTGACGATGCGCTCGTCCTCGGGGATGTAGCCCGAGAGGATGTTGAGGAGCGTCGTCTTGCCGGAGCCCGTTCCGCCGGAGATGAAGATGTTGAGCCGAGCCTCGACGCACGCGCGGAGGAACTCCATGATCTCCACCGTCGCGGTGCCGAACTTGATGTAGTCCTCCGGCGTGATGCGGTACTTGGGGAACTTGCGGATGGTGATGACCGGCCCGTTGAGCGCGAGGGGCGGGATGATGATGTTCACGCGCGACCCGTCGGGAAGCCGCGCGTCCTCATACGGCTTGGACTCGTCGACGCGCCGGCCGATCGGAGCGATGATCCGCTCGATCACGCGCATGACGTGCTCGTCGCTCGTGAACGTCACGTCCGACAGCTGCAGCTTGCCCTTGCGCTCGACGTACACGCGGAACGGGCCGTTGACCATGACCTCGGTGATCGTGTCGTCGTTGAGGAGCGGCTGGATCGGCCCGAAGCCGAGGATCTCGTCGAGGATCTGCTCGAGCATCCGCTGACGGTCGACGCGGGTGATGACGATCCCGTCCTCGTCGACGAACTTGTCGAACATCTGCTGGATCGTCGAGCGGACGGCCTTGTCGTCCGACAGGTCGAGGCGCGGATCGAGGTTGTTGATGATCTTCGTCTGCAGCTGCGTACGGACGTCGCGCATCCCGTCGCGGACGGGCGCGACCGTTTGAGAGAGCGGGCCGGCGGCAGGCGGCGCGGGCGGGGGCATCCGGCCATCGGCGGGCGGCGCGGGCGCGGCGGGAGCCGTCGCGGGGGTGACGGTCGCCGTGCGCGACCCTTCGATCCGACGGAGTAGGGACATCTCCTGTCTAACCTCCCCAGGGGTCGCCTGTTACCGCGGCGCTCGGGCCGGCGGGCGGGCGTGCCGCCAAGACGCCGGCCCGCCCGGGGAGTGTACGACCGGCCCCGTCTCGGACCGGGGTCAGGGGGCGGTCGCTACCGCGCGAAAAGCCTCAGCCCGCCGCGCGCCGGCGCGGCCTTGGGCGCCGTCGGCTGGGCGGCCTCGGCGGTGGAGGCGAGCTTCCCGGCCAGGGTGAAGATGTCCTTGGCCACCGGGCTGTCCTTGTGGCTGATGACGAACGGAACGCCGCGGTTCACCGCGAGCACGAGCGTGCGGCCGTCGGACACGACGGTGTGCGGGATCTTGCGCCCGAGGCTCGCCTCGATGTCGCTCGCCTTGATCCCGCCGGAGCTGTCGTTGCGGTTCGCGATGATCTGCACCTTCTCCTCGGAGTAGCCGAGCTTCTCCGCCACCTCGAGGAAGACGCGCACGTTCTTCAGGCTCGTGATCTCGAGGGTCATCGGCGTCAGCACCATGTCCGCCGCGTCCATCATCGTGAGGACGACCTCCTGGAACGACGGCCACGTGTCGACGACGACGTAGGCGTAGCGCTCACGGAGCGTCTCGAGGACGTGCTTCATGTTCGCGCCGGTGATCAGCTCGGCCGACTCCGGCGTCGGCGGCGCGAGGAGGACCTTGATCCCGGACGAGTGCGGCACGAGCACGGTCTCGAGGACGTCCGCGTCGGTCGTCTCGAATCCGCCGACGAGGTCGGCGAGCGTCTTCGCCTTCGGGTTCATGTTGAGGATGACGCCGACGTCGCCGAACGGCAGGCTCCCGTCGACGAGAGCGACGGGCGTCCCGGTGGACTGGTGGAGCGCGACCGCGAGGTTCGTCGCGATCGTCGTCCGGCCGACGCCGCCCTTCGGAGAGAAGAAGGTGAAGACCTTCCCGCGCTGGGGCCCCGCGCCGCCGCCCGCCGTCGTCGGCGCGCCGGCGGTGGGCGTCGTCGTGTAGCGCGCGCGCTTCACCTTCTCGAGCTCGTGGACGTGGCGGATGGCGTTGACGAGCTCGTCGGCGGAGAAGGGCTTGACGAGGAACTCGCGCGCGCCGGCGAGCATCGATCGCCGCAGGTAGTCCTGCTCGCCCTGGACGCTCATCATGATGATCGGCGAGTCGGGGACGGTGTTGGAGATGATCTCCGTCGCCGTGATGCCGTCCATGTCCGGCATGTTGATGTCCATGAGGATGGCGTTGGGGTGTTCCTTCTTCGCGAGCGCGATCGCCTGCTGACCCGACTCGGCGGCGCCGATGACCTCGAGGTCCGGCTCGAAGCCGAGCAGCTTCGTCAGGTTCTCGCGCGTATCGGCGAAGTCGTCGACGATGAGGATGCGGATCTTTTCGGTCGGAGACATCGGGCGTCGAGCATAAGACCCCGCGTCCGCGGGCCCTAGGGCGAACCCGCGAGCGCGATGAGCGCGCCGACGCCGAGCGCGACGCCGTAGGGGATGCGGCTCTTCATCAGCCGCCAGAAGGGATCGGCGACCTCGGTCTCCGGCGGGGCCAGACGACGCGCGCCGATGAGCACCAGGGCGAGCACGCCGCCGGCAAGGGCGCCGTACAGCGCCGCGGGTAGGAGAAAGGTCCCACCGCGCACGGCCCCCATGGCCATCAGCATCTTCGCGTCGCCCGCCTTCAGCCCGCCCGCCGCGTAGAAGGGGTACGAGACGAGGAACGCGACGACGAGTCCGGCGAGGTGGTCGAGGAAGCCGCTGTCGAACGGCGCGCCGAGACCGTGCGCCTCGCCGCTCACCGCCTCGAGGAGTCCGAGGACGAGGCCCACGAGCATCGTCGGATAGGTGACGACGTTCGGGATGCGCTGCCAGCGCCAGTCGGTCGTGATGACCGTGAGGACGAACGCGACGAGGACGAGGTCCTCGACGAAGCGGACCGTGGCTCTCCCTCCTCAGGGCGCGGGCGGCGCCCGGAGACCGGGCCTCGCTCGGCACAGGATGATCCGAAGAACGCGCGGCGGTCGCGCGAGATCGTCTGACGGGATCAACGCCGTGTGAATGCCGTACGAGGGGTAGCGCGCACGCGCTCGGAGCGTTCACGATGGCGGTGGTGGGAAGGGTCCTCTCCGCGCTGACGCATCGCGATCCCGTTCGCCGCACGCTCACGGCGACCGGGATCGCGGTCGTGCTCTGGCTGGGCGCCTGGACGGTGAGCTACCTGGCCATCGGCGAAGGCGCGCTGCGCGCGCTCGTGTCCGCGCGCATCCCCGGCGGGGCGCTCGACCCCGGACCGTCGCTGGCCATCACCATCTTCTCCTGGAACCTCGTCTTCGGCGTCGGCGCGATCGTCGTCGGGAGCCTCTTCGCGTTCGGCCCGCTCTCCCTCGGCTACTTCGCCCCGTGGTGGTGGGCGCTCGGGTACGGCGTCGCGCTCGGCACCAACTCCTTCGTCCTCACCGTCCCGGGCAAGCTCGCGCCGCGCATCGACATCCTCTGGCAGCACATCGGCGCGCGCGAGATCCTCGCGTACATCCTCGTCGCCGCGGCGCTCTCGAACATCCATCTGTGGCGGCCGCGCAACTGGCACGCGATGGCGCTGTCCCGCGTGCGCGCCATCCGCGACGTCCGTCTCGGCGCGGCCGAGGCCGGGTGCCTCGTCGGCGCGATCGCGCTGCTCCTCTGGTCCGCGAACGTCGAGGCCGCGGGGGTCATGGCCTTCCTGCAGCGCTAGCCCCGCGATGTCCGCGCGCGATCTCTGACATCCTCCCGTCGTGCTCGCGCCGTTCGCCCTCGGCGTCGCCGCCGGCTACGCCATCGCCATCCCCGTCGGCGCCATCGCCGTCCTCATCCTGCGCATCGGGATGCGCCAGGGCCTGCGGCAGGGCGCCCTCGCCGGCGCGGGCGCCGCGACGGCCGACCTCATCTACTCCGCGTCGGCCGTGACCGTCGGCGGCGCGCTCTCCGCGGTGCTCGCTCCCGTCCTCGTGCCGCTGCGCCTCGGCGCCGCCGCCGTCCTCGTCGCCATCGGCGCGCGGCTCGTGGTCACCCGCCCCTCGGAGGCCGTCGCGCGCGCCTCGGCGACGCGCACCTATGCGGGGATGCTCGGGCTGACGCTGCTCAACCCGGCGACGATCGCGTACTTCGTCGCCCTCGCCGTCGCGCTCCCGGAGGTCTCGCAGAGCGCGCTCGCGCGCGCCGCGTTCGTCGCCGGCGTCGCGTTGTCGTCGCTCTCGTGGCAGACGATCCTCGCCGCCGTAGGCGCGACGCTCCACGCGCGACTCTCGACGCGTCTCGAGCGCGTCGCGAGCGCGCTCGGGGGCGTGATCGTCGTGGCGCTCGCCGCGCGGATCGCCGCGGACGCGCTCGGCGTCGCGTACTAAAGGGGCGGCGCACCGCTCACACCGGGCGGCTTACTCCCACCCGAGCCGGCGGAGCCGCCAGCCGACGGCGCCGAACCAGACGAGCATCAGCATGCCGTACAGGGCGTACCCGCCTTCGATGACCGGCCGCAGTGCCTCGCTTGCGATCCCTATCGCACCAGTCGCGATACCGAGGGCCGCGATCCAGCGGGCGAAGGGAGCCCTCAGCATCGCCGCGGACGTGATGAGCATCGCGACCGGCGCGAGCACGCCCACGACGGTCGGCGTTCGGTCGATCGCGATGAGGCCCTCCGCCGCCGCCACGAACAGGGCTCGCTGGCTCGGATCCGACGCCGCTGTCCACTGGTCGCTGAGGTAGACGAGTGCGGGGGCGCCGGTGCTCGTGGTCGGCATGGCGAGGGTGAGCGCCCACGCCGCAGCGCCGAGCGCCGCGCCGAGCGTGGCCAGGCCGCGGTCGGGCTCACGCAGCGCGGGATAGAGCGCGACGTAGACGACCATCGCGAAGAGGCCCGGGACCAGCCAGAGCTGCTGCTGAACGACGTACAGGCTCCGGTGCTCCGCGATGTATGCAAGCGTCGCCTCGCCTCCGGTGACCGGCGCCGGCGGCGTGACGATGGCCAGGACGGTAGCGGTGACGATGAACGCGAGGAAGAGACCGGCCGATGCGGCGCCGCTCCGGTAGAGCGTCCTCCACGCCGGCGCGCTGGCGACCCCCGCGGCCGTCCGGATCTCGCCCTTTCGAAGCGAAGCTGTGGCGGTCGCGGTCACCGGCTCGCGCTCCCTCCTCGGTCCTCGGCACGTACGGTGCTCGGTCGCACGGGTCTCGCGATAGAGCCGGACCGCCCCGACTCAAGTGCACGGACCGGACGCCTTCAGGGACCAGGCGGGAACACGCAAGCTCCAGCTGAAGATCGGCGGCCTGCGCTGCTCGCTCTGCGCCGCGACGATCGAGCAGGCCATGCGGCGAACGAAGGGTGCGCGGTCCGTGAGCGTCGACCTCGCCCACGAAGAAGCACGAGCCTCGCGCTATGCGGGATGGATCAGCGGACCGGACCGACCTGCCGTGCGGAGAGGTCGCGCTGGGACCACGATCGTGTCGGCGAGACGGCGGATCTCGCGCCGCAGCCGTAGCTCGCACGAACGCCGCGGCTCAGTTGACCCACCGGCGGAGGTCACAGGGGGTGCAGTGGGATAGGCATGGTGGAGCATGCGGACCACTCTGTGCCAGCCAAGCAGTTGGGTGCATAGGACAGAAGTACTGTCTCGGTACTAGCACACCCGGGTCGCTGATCCGCAGCTTCGGAACGACCGCACGAAGGGCGCGCTGTGGCGTCGTCATTGCACCAGCGAAAGCAGCGGCGGACCGAGGAACACGATCAGCAGCGCGGGCAGGACGCAGAACGTGAGCGGGAAGAGCAGGAGGACGGGCAGGCGCCTCGAGGCCGCCTCGGCGCGGCGACGATCCGACTCGCGCAGCGCGTCCGCCTGGAGGACGAGAAGATCAGCGAGCGGCGCGCCGAAGCGCACCGATGACACGATGAGCGCCGCGACGCGCGCCTCGGCGGGTCCCGCGGAGCCGAACGCCGCGAAAGCGCGACGGGTCCCCTGGCCGAGGGCGAGGTCGGCGAGGAGCTGACGCGCCTCGACGAGCCGGCCGACCGCGGGCGCGCGGTCGACGAGAGCGCGCAGCGCCTGCTCGAACGTCATCCCCGAGTCGAGCCCGACGACGACCGCGTCGAGGAGCGAGGCGAGCGCGGATCCCGTCTGAGGGACACGCAGCAGCCGACGCAGCCAGACCGCGGCGACGATCTCGAGCACGATCGCGACGAGCAGGAGCGCGCGGCCCCGGTCGAGCAGGATCGGCACGTAGTCGGGCATCGACGCTGCGAAGAAGACCGCGCCGAGCGGCGCGAGGAGAACGAGGACCATCGCCGAGGCGCGACCCTGCGCGGTGAGCGCCGCCTGCTCCTCCTCGAGCGCGAGCCGTCCGCGCAGGAGGGCCTCGACACGAGCGAGGCTGCGGCGCACACGGCCGCCGGCCCGCGCGAAGGACGCGAGCACGATCGCGACGGGAGCGACGTCCTCATCCGGGACCACGCCGCGGTACGCGCCGAGGGCCTCGGCGAGCGGAACCCCGAGGGCGAGGGACGCCGCGACGCGCCGCGTCGGCGCGGCGAGCGACGAGGGCAATGCCGGCGCGGTCTCGGCGAACGCCTGCTGCAGCGACAGCCCGCTCGATATCGCCGACGCGAGAGACCCGACGAACGCGGGCAGCGCCTCGCGCGAGGCGCGCCTGTCGCGTCCGCGTCGCCATGCCGCGCGAGCACGGTCGGCGACGCCGCGGCCTGCGGCGGGATCGAGCGCCGCGGCAGCGACCGCGATCGCGGCGAGCACGAGGGCGAGGGTCAGCGGTCCACTCGCCGCAGCGAATAGGAGCCGTCCACGCACCCGTCGAGCTCAGCGACCTCCACGATCCGCCGGCGGCCGGACGCGTCGCGCTCCTGATGGACGACGACGTCGATCCCGTGCCCGATCTGCTCGCGGACGGCGGCGAGCGGGATGTCGATACCGGCCATGAGCGCCATCGTCTCGAGGCGGACCAGGGCGTTGTACGGATCGTTCGCGTGAGCCGTCGTCAGGGAGCCACGATGTCCGGTGTTCATCGCCTGGAGCATGTCGAGCGCCTCGCCGCCACGGACCTCCCCGACGAGGATCCGATCGGGACGCATACGCAGTGCGTTCCGGAGGAGCGTGCGCACGTCGATCGCGCCGAGGCCTTCGACGCTGGGCGCGCGCGTCTCCAGCGACACGACGTTCGCCTGCGGGAGCCGCAGCTCCGCGGAATCCTCGATCGTCACGATCCGCTCGTCCGCCCCGATGGCGTATGCGAGCGCGTTGAGCGTCGTCGTCTTGCCGCTCGACGTGCCGCCGGACACGAGGATGCTCCGACGAGCGCGGACGGCGTCGACGAGATACGCGACCATGCTCTCCGTCGCGGTGCCCAGGCGCACGAGGTCATCCGGCGCGAACGGCCGCGCGGAGAAGCGGCGGATCGTGAGCACCGGACCGGCGAGCGAGATCGGCGGGATCACGGCGTGGACGCGCGAACCGTCCGGGAGACGCGCGTCGACCAGCGGGTCGGCGTGATCGATCCGCCGTCCGAGTGGCGCGACGAGCCGCTCGATGAGGATGAGGATCTCCTCGGGGTCCGAGAAGCGGATGGGGATCCGCTCGAGCACGCCATCGCGCTCGACCCACACCCCGCGTGTTCCGTTGACCATGACCTCGCTGACGTGCTCGTCACGCAGCAGCGGGGCGAGCTCGCCAAGCCCGAACAGCCGATCCTCGAGCCAGCGCTCGAGCGCGCGCATCTCGCCGGACGGCACCACGACGCGCTCCGCGGCGAGAGCCTCGCGGAGGAGCGGCGCGAGCCGCTCCCGCTGTGGTCGGCCGTCCGGCGCGTCACGGAGCCGCTCGAAGATGGCCCGTTCCAGCCGCGCGCGGAGGGCGAGCGTCATGAAGCGTCGATCGCGACGAGCTCAGCGATCTCGTCGTACGCGCGGCCGAGCGCGCCGCCGACGCGCTTCGGCGCGCCTGCCGCCGAGCGGATCGCCGACGGATCCTCCGGCAGGTTCCGCAGCAGCGACTTCCCGGCGATGAGGTCGGACCGGCAGCGCGAGCCGACGAGCCACACGCGCTCGTCCTCATCCTCGATCTCGGCGAGCCGCGTCGCTGACGCGGGGTCGTCCGCGACGACGAGCAACAAGCGATCCGCCAGGTCGCGCAGCGCACGCGTCCGCTCGTCGCTCACGGGCGGGGCATCGACGATGACGAGCTCCGCGAGGCCGGCCGCGGCGCGAACGGCGGATAGCGCGAGGGTCACGCTGGGCATCGCGGAAGCACCTCCGATGAGGCGCAGGCGCTCATCCTCCGCGGCGACCACGGCGAGGTGCTCCGACGTCAGCTCGTCCGCGAGGCCCTCGAGATCGGACCACGACCCGCCCGCGAGCCCCAGCCACCAGCCCGCGGCGCCGGACCCGGTCAGATCGACGACCGCGACCGATGACCGCGCGGCGAGGCGGGTCGCAAGGCCGGCCGCGAGGAGCGTCCGGCCGACGCCGCCGCTCAGCCCGGTCACGACGATGGTGCGCGTCGCACGCCGCGGAGCGGCGGGCAGCGCCGCCGCCACGAGCGGACCGATGCGCGCCGCGTCCGCCGTGTCGGCGAGCGGGACGCCGACCCCGAGGGCGCGCAGGAGCTCACCATGGGCAGCTCCGCCGACGGCCACGCGCGGGATGGCCGTGTCGTAGCGCCCCGCGAGTGCGATGGCGTCGGCGTCGGCGAGGTCGACCAGTACGAGCTCCGGTGCGTCGTCGACCCTCTCGATCCCGAGGACGCGGACCGCGTCGTCGAATGTGCCGCCGCAGACCGCCGCACGCGGTGGCCGCCTCATCGGAGCGAGCGCAGGAGCGGGACGAGCGACAGGCCACGAGCGCGCGCGCCCGCGATCGCCGCCGCGTCGTCCGCGGTGAGCTCGACGACGACCGCGCGATCGTCGGAGGAGAGGACGCGGAGGCCGCTCGCGATAGGCGCCGCCCGCTCGCCGACACGCGTCCCGAGCAGGTCGAGGATGTCGTCGTCGCGAAGCCCGGGTAGCGGTGCGGTCAGCCAGGACGTCGGGATGGCGAACGCCCACGTGCGCTCGCCGAGGCGCTCCGC
>JAGWSB010000134.1 GCA_028876375.1 Chloroflexota bacterium
CAGCATCCCCGTCCTCGGCTACGCCCTCGCGCTCCTCCAGTGGGTCGGACGACCGGCGTCCGCGGCAGTTGGCGTCGTCATCGCGCTTTGGGCGCTCCGGCGGTACCGCGCGCGTCCCTTTCCGCTCGCCGCGCGCGCGTAGCGGCCTTCGGCGCGTCACACATCGGCTCGCGGTCACCCCACTCCTCCTTCTCCTCCCGGCCGCGAGCCTGTCCGCCGCGGCCGGCTTCGACGCCTCGAGCACGAGCCCGGCGAACGTCCTCGGCACGCTGGCCCTCGATTCGCCGCCGTCGCTCGCGGCGACGGCGCTTCCGGACGGGACGATCGCGCTCTCGTGGGTCGCGTCGCCGTCCGCCGCTCTGCGGCAGATCGAGTACGCGGTCCTCCGGCGCCCATCCGGGACGGTGACGTTCGCCGAGGTCGCGCGGACGGGGCTCGTTGGGTACACGGACGTCACGTACGTCGACGCCCCGCCGCGCGGCGCGCACGACTACGTCGTGCGCGCGCTGGTATCGACGTTCACGAGCGCGGACACGGGGCCGGTCACCATCGCCACCATCCCTTAGATCATTTAGACTTCCCGGATGGGGATGTCTTTCGAGGAGAAGTTCGGGAAGGAAGGCCTGACCTTCGACGACGTCCTCCTGATCCCCGCCAAGAGCGACGTCCTCCCCACCCAGGTCTCGACCCGCACCGTCCTCACGCGGTCTATCGAGCTCGACATCCCGATCCTCTCCGCCGCGATGGACACCGTCACCGAGGCGCGCATGGCCGTGGCGCTGGGAAAGCTCGGCGGCCTCGGCATCGTCCACCGCAATCTGTCGGTCGAGGCGCAGGTCGCGCAGGTGACCGAGGCGAAGTCCGAGGGCGTGCGCGTCGGCGCCGCCGTCGGCGTGTCGGGTGACGCGGACGAGCGCGTCGCCGCCCTCGTCGCCGCGGGCTGCGACCTCGTCGTCGTCGACACGGCGCACGGCCACTCGGCGAGCGTCATCCGCATGGTCGAGAAGACGAAGGCGCGTCACCGCGTTCAGGTGATGGCCGGCAACGTCGCGACCGCGGAGGGCGCCGAGGAGCTCATCAGCGCCGGCGCGGACGCGGTGAAGGTCGGCATGGGACCGGGCGCGATCTGCACGACGCGCATCGTCGCCGGCGCCGGCATGCCGCAGATCACCGCGGTCTTCGACTGCGTCGAGGTCGCGGCCAAGCACGGCATCCCCGTCTGCGCCGACGGCGGCATCCAGCACTCCGGCGACATCGCCAAGGCCATCGGCGCCGGCGCGCACACCGTCATGCTCGGCGGCCTCCTGGCGGGCGTCGACGAGTCGCCGGGCGAGGTCGTGAGCACCCCCGAGGGGCGCATGAAGACGTACCGCGGAATGGGTTCGCTCGGCGCGATGGCCGCGCGCGGCCAGGCGCCCGGGAAGTCCGTCGAGCTCTCGAAGACGCGCGACCGCTACGGCCAGCAGGAGGTCGGCGACTTCAGCAAGCTCGTGCCCGAGGGCGTCGAGGGGCTCGTCGCCGCGCAGGGCCCGCTCGCGCCGTTCGTTCACCAGCTCCTCGGCGGCCTGCGCGCCGGGATGGGCTACGTCGGCGCGACCACGGTCGAGGAGCTGCGCACCAAGGCGCGCTTCATCCGCATCTCCGGCGCCGGACTCCGCGAGTCGCATCCACACGACATCAAGATCACCACAGAGCCTCCGAACTACCGGATCCGCGCCTAGATGCCCTTCGCCGTCGAACGCGACCTCGCCCGCCGCGCGATCGACACGGCGAGGACGAGGGGCGCGACCTATGCCGACGCGCGCTTCGTGCGGCGGCAGGTCGAGGACGCCGTCGTCAAGAACGGCCACGTCGACGCCATCGATCGCAGCGACACATTCGGCTTTGGCGTGCGCGTCGTCGCCGATGGCGCCTGGGGCTTCGCCGCGTCGCAGGTCGTCACGGCGGACGAGGCCGACCGCGTCGCCGCGCTCGCCGTCGAGATCGCGAAGGCGTCGGCGGTCTGCAAGGTCACCGACGTGAAGCTCGCGGAGGTCGCGCCCGCGAAGGGCGCCTTCCGCAGCCCTGTCGCGAAGGATCCGTTCGCGCTCCCGCTCGAGGACCGCGTCGGGCTCCTCGTCGCGGCCGAGGCCGCGATGCGCACGGTGAAGGGGCCGCGCACGACGCGCGCGAACTACGAGATCTGGCGCGAGGAGAAGCTGTTCCTCTCGAGCGAAGGCGCCGACGTCGAGCAGACGATCGTCGA